>CAJUGR010000007.1 GCA_910586285.1 uncultured Erysipelotrichaceae bacterium | reverse complement strand
AGGATTGAATATGGGAGCCGATGATTATATCGTAAAGCCGTTTGAAACAGAAGAGCTGATGGCTCGTGTCAATGCGGTATTACGAAGAAATAAAAGCGTCATTCGGTTGGCAGATATTCAAATCAACACCAAAACCAGACAAGTGTTATGGAAGAATCAGGCAGTCAAATTAACACCTAAAGAATATGATTTATTAGTTTATTTAGAGGAAAATGGAGGAGTGGTTTTAACCCGTGAACAGATTCTGGAATATGTATGGGAGAAAGAAGCACAAGAAACAAGAACAGTGGATTTGCATATCCAAAGAATACGCAAGAAATTAGGATTGGAAAACGTGATCAAAACGATTCACAAAATCGGTTATCTGTTTGAGGTGTAACCATGAAATTTTCCTTTAAGATCGTAATCGGAACGATGCTGATTGTCGTGATCATGTTTTCCTTATCCGGTATACTGTTAATTCATGAGAATTTTAAAAATTCTTTTCAGCTTCAAATGGATACGGATATTGAAGAACATAACTTAGAAAAATATAGTATCGAAAACAATATCAATGAAAATATCATGGATGACGGATCGTTGGATCGTATAAAATTGGAAAGTTATCTTTATACTCTCACATCTTATTTAACATATTCGCGAAAACTTATGATTGATGTGAATGATGAAACCATTTGGAATAATGTTCCTTTTGATATCGACAAAGAAAAACTAAAAAGCGGTGACTACATAACGAGTAATGAGTCAAAGAAATATTTTGTGATCAGTTCTCAGATTTTCATTAATGAAGAAACGATTTGGATTACCAGCGTTTATGATATAACGGGAGTGTTTGAGGTGAGGAATAATAACCTGCGTGTATTTTATATTATTGATATCATCCTGTTAACGCTATGCGGCTGTTTTACAACGCTTTTCGCTCGCTTATTAACCAAGCCGATTAAGGAGTTAAATGATGTAACCAAAGCGATGGCAGACGGGGAATTGGATACACAAATTGCGATTACATCGGATGATGAAATCGGTGAATTGGCAAAATCCTTTCAAGTGATGGTGGAATCCATTAAGGAGAAAATTTCGGAATTGGAACTGTCTGTTAAACAAAGAGAAGATTTTGTGGCCAATTTTACGCATGAACTGAAGACCCCAATGACCTCAATCATGGGTTATTCGAAAATTCTGAAACAAGATTTATATTCAAAAGCCGATAAAGAAAAGGCATTAGATTATATTCATAGTGAAACCAAAAGATTGGATATTCTTTCTCATAAATTACTGGATTTAATGGAATTATCGCAAGGACATATCCACTTGCATGAAATTGATGCCCCTCATCTTTTTCAAACTTTGCAGGAGCTTGCTGACCAACGATTGGATCCCATTCATTTAACAGTGCAAGCCGAAGCATGTACAATTTTAGGAGATGAAGATTTGTTAATTACTTGTATTATGAATCTTCTTGAAAATGCACAAAAGGCCAGTGAGCCGGAGGCAGAAATAAGATTGAGCGGATGCCTTAGGAAAGATCATTACCGAATTGATGTTGTGGATCACGGTAAAGGAATGGAACTGGCGGAAATCAAAAGAATTACCGAAAGTTTCTATCGCATTGATAGATCCAGAAGCAAAAGTCAAGGCGGATATGGGATCGGGCTTTCTATATGCTCAAAAATAGCCCGATTGCATCACAGTGAATTAACATTTATCAGTGAGATTGGTAAAGGTACGACCGTAAGTCTGGAATTGGAGGTAATCAAGAGTGAAACGAAATAAATTCATCATGGGAATAACGGTAGTTGTGATGATAGCTTCACTTATTATGCCCGGATTGGTGTTGTATTTGTTAGAAGATCACCATATAAAATACGGATATGATGTATCACCCTATCGATTTGATCCAGATCATATAAACAAAGAGAGCAGCTTGATTAAAACCATCTATTCAAAATACAACGATGAAAAATATACGATATCTACCAGAGATACATTCGAATATGCCCAGCCTTATATAGAGATTGATGGAACAATTTATCGAAATGAACCCCTAATTCGGTTAAAAGAGTTAGAAGCGATCGGTCTTATTCAGAATGCTTTTTTCAAATATGTAGAAACAAACCAAAATATGATTTCACGAGTCAATGAATTTCGTAATGAGAATATGCACTATGAAAAAATAAGGATTTCCCTTCCAGACGATCATTATGAGAATGCTTTTATGGCTTTTGAAATCGAGAAATCGACCGACAAAATCATCTCATTAAAAATGCCAAAAAAATATGTGACTTGCACAAGGGATGTCATGGACAAATATATTCAATACTTAGGATTGACACAGAATGATTGGGTTTATGAGAACAGATCCGTTCACTCCTCAGAAAATGGACTTGAAATAAAGACAGAAGAGATTCATCATATGATGTCCATAACGATCGTTCCCTATAATGAAAAATAAAAATCGTTAGTTTACTAAAGTAGCTCGCTGATGCTTGATATTTGTAAGATCAGAATCGCTGCTTTTGTAAAAACAACTTGACTTCCCAATAAAGAGCATTCCACATTCTGAAATATTCTCTGACATATTCATTTACCGGATCATGTTTTGCTTTTCCCATTACCGCATGGGTATAAAATTTGCGGGCGAAGAAATAGGAACGGCGACTATGGGCACTGCCGGTAACAACCAGCAAAGAAAGATCACCGAACTGTGATCTGGTATTGCGAAAGTTTTGAAACGTATTGCGTGCTTGCACTTCGGTGTAAATCGGAGTCGTCACGCCCTTTTTTTGTAAAGCAGCTTTCATGACTTCTGCTTCGATATATTCATTTTTTACTGCGGCTCCGGATATGATAACGGCGTCGACAATTTGCTTAGACAAATATTTCTCAGCCAATGCGAGTCGTTTATTTTGCGCGGATGTTATATTTCCGTCATCGTGCGTAGGACAGCCAAGAATCAGCATCGCATCATAATGCTGTCGTGAATGGGGATGTGTGCCTTTACGAAAAAAAAGATACGGAAAAAACAGGATGACGAGGATGAACAGAATAGCGATCATCATATCTGTACCGGCGGTAACAGTTCTTGGGCTACCGCTTCCTTAATATTGTGAGGCCATCCGTATAGCTGTGCGCTTTTTAATAATATTTCCTGTTCAATCAAAGGAAGTTGACGAAAGCGCACGGCTACACTTACATCATTGTTTTTTCGTAAAGTTTTTAAATAAACTTTTCCCATCTCGTTTAATCCGAGAATACGGATATGATGTAGGGGAGGGAGGGTATTTATCTGTTGCTTTGTTGTGTGATGAAGCAAATGAATCAAGGTACGGCGAATGCGGGAAGTACTGTAACGCTTAGAAGTGGTTGCCTGTAAAAATGAATCCAGCGTCTCGCATTTCACTGCTTTTGCCTTGAGAAGCTGTTCGATTCCTTCGTCCATCATAAACAAAGAGCGTAAATCGTTTGAGGAGAAGGTGAGCAGCAGCATCCTTAAATATGGATAATAATCATCCAGGTGATGATAGGCTGCGGATGAAAATGTCATAGGGGTATAAGAGGAAACATCGTTTCCGGATAATAATTCTTTGCGCAAAGCTTGGGCTGAGGCAAAGGGCTGATTAAGGGAAGTGTCATGATAGAAATTGGTACGCTGAATACAATGAGCGCGAATCGGATAGGGTTTTAATGCCTTTAAGTAATTCCATCCCAATATATCATTGGACTCCAGCTTTCCGTCTGCCGCCTCATGTGCCTGTGCGCTGGAACATCCGTTGTTCATCCAAGTACGGTAATCCATGGATGTTCGTTGGGCCAATGTGTTGAGCATTGTCAAATTATTGCTTTCACTGCCGAAGACAATATCTTTGACTTGTGCCAAAGCGAGCGTTTGTACACTGCCTGATGCAAACTGCTCGGCACTTTGCATCGCATAGAAAAACGGTAGTTCGATCACGATATCGACACCGTGTTCCAATGCAGCTTTACAACGCAGACGTTTGTCAATGATGGCGGGTTCTCCGCGTTGAACAAAGTTTCCGCTCATTACGCAAATTACGACATCACAGCCGGTCAGCGCTCGGGTTTTTTCAATATGATAAATATGACCGTTGTGAAACGGGTTGTATTCGCAAATGATTCCGGCAGCTTTCATACTTTCTCCCATCTTTTTACTACCTACAATATACCATAAATTCACGATTTTCACCATGAAAAGTGTTGAGAAAGCCCACAGATTATTGTATCATTTTGGCATAGAGAGGATGGGCGTTATGAAAGAAGAACAATTTTCATTTCATAGTTTTCAAGATAACTTGGAAATCCGGGGAACCATGTTGGTGCCGAAAAAACCGATCGGTATCGTACAAATCGTTCATGGGATGAGTGAGCATCGTCGTCGTTATTTGCCGTTTATGCGTTATTTGGCGGCTCAAGGTTGGATTTGTGTCATCCACGATCATCGCGGTCACGGCGAAAGTGTAAAGAGTGATGAGGATCTCGGCTATTTTAACGATATCAGCGGCACTTATTTGATGGAAGATACCCATCAGCTGACATATTTAATCAAGAAGCGTTATCCGGATTTGCCATATGTCTTATTTGGACATTCGATGGGTTCTTTAGTGGTACGCTCCTATGTCAAGAAATATGATTATGAACTAAACGCCCTGGTGGTTTGCGGTTCTCCCAGCAATAATTTGCTGTTGCCGCTGGCTCGCTTTTTGGTGTATCTTATTGCTTGTGTGAAGGGTGATCACTACCGCAGTTCATGGCTTCAAAAGCTTGTATTTGGTTCGTATGCGAAGCGCTTTTCCAAAGAAACCAGTGAAAACTGTTGGATTTGCAGCGATCAAAACGTGGTAGCCGAATATGATAACGATCCGAAGTGCGGCTTTATCTTTACGACCAATGGTTTTCGTTCTTTATGGAATTTGATGCGTAATGTTTATGATCGCGATGATTGGGCGATGCTAAATCCGGATTTGCCGATTTTGTTTATCGCAGGTACTGCCGATCCTTGTATCACAGATCAGCGCAAATTTGCGCAGGCGGTGGATTTCATGAAGAAAGTAGGTTATCGACAGGTTGAATGTAAAACATATTGGGAAATGCGCCATGAAATATTGAATGAACCGGATCAAGGTAAAGTGTTTGATGATGTGAAGTCTTTCTTAACACATCACGTTTTGAAAGATAAATAAAGGATTGTGCCCCGGTTTTTGTGAAGTGCCTATCTATGGATACACAAAATCTGGATAAAAACAAAAAAAGTCTTTTCTTTCTGCTTTATTTATGGTTTAATAATACGGTACGTATAAAAACGCTTGATTTTATTGACGTAAAATGGTGAATAGCGTATAATATGTGCGTCAAAGACAACGAGGTGATTCTTTTGAAGTGGTCCAAATTGGAACTCATGAGCGCACCGGATCAGACAATATCCTTTTTTGATGAGATTGCATTTGAACCGTCAGCTTTTTCTAAGATGAACCAGATCAGAGGACTGCGAAATGTTGCGGTAAGCGGAGAACTTCAATATGACGAGGAAGCGGATCGCGCTTATGCACAATTACACGTTTCCGGTGTGATGATTCTTGCCTGTTCCATCACCAATGAAGATGTGGAGTATGATTTCCAAACAACTTCAGATGAGGCATTTGCATTTACCAAATGCGATGATGATGTGCATGAAGCAAAAGGTGATGTCATCGAATTATTGCCGGTGATTTTCCAACTGATTTTGATGGAGGTTCCTTTAAAAATTGTAAAAGAAGGAGCTGTTTATCCGAAAGGCAACGGTTGGGAAGTAATGCGGGAAGAAACATGGCAGCGTGAGAAAAGCAGTGAAATTGATCCTCGTTTGGCAAAACTAAAAGAATTCAAAGTCACAGATGATGAAGCAGGAGGTGCTAACAATGGCAGTACAACAAAGACGTAATTCAAAAACCCGAAAAGCAAAAAGAAGAACACACTATAAATTGGCTGCGCCTACTTTGGTGAAATGTCCGGCGTGCGGTGAATACAAACCAGCCCATAAGATGTGCGAATGCGGTGTTTACAACGGTAAGACGATTGTTGAGAAAGCGTAAAAAGGGGCAGAATGCCTTTTTTTCTTAAAGTATGAAGTAAAGGGGTTTAATGATCGAACATTTTTATTTCAATCCGGTCATAGTAGAAGAAAAGGAGAATAACAATGGATAAATCAATGGGAATTATTTTTTTAGTGATTTTTTTGATACTTGCGGCATTGTTTTATGCGGTATGGCGCAATTATCAGAAAATGAATCGAGTGTTGAATCAAGCACATAACTTAAACGGCAATGCAGAAGGAACAGTAAAAGAATTGGTGACTGTTTATCGTCGTAACCGTTCATTTCGTTGGAAGAATGAATACCCGGTAATCGCTTATAACGTAAATGGGCAAACCTATGAGACCGCATTAGCATTTGCCGAAAAACGGGCAGGAAGCTATGATATGAATGATCGCTATACGGTATGCTACTTACCGGAGGATCCTACGGTTTGCATCGTTGAGGAATTCCGCTCAAAAATGCAATCCAACACTAAACAGAAACTGGTCGGCATGGTTGTTTTGGTGTTCTTCATGATAAATATGCTGTTTGCTGCCATTACATCGTTTATCTAATGGGGTAAAACACAATTCTATCAAAAACACTAGGAAAGTGAATCTGTAAATGATTCACTTTCCTTTTCTATGAAGCGTGTTAAATCTTAGAATGAGACAAATCATCGTATAAAATCATCAAAAGCCATTGTATTTAATGGAAAATCGTGGTATATTATTGGTGTAACCTCGACAGGAGTGGGTCATGCCCACTCTATTATTATGTTTAAAAGGAGCAATGCTGTGGAAAATATGAATCAAATTAATGAAGTCATTCGCCCGATATTAGCGACCATGCAGATTCAAATGGTTGAATGTGGTTGGCATCGGGAAGGGTCGACCACGATCTTGCGCTTAGCGGTGATGCGAAAAGATGGCAGTATGGATATTGATACGTGTGCAGCAATCAGTGAAGCTGTGTCAGCGGCTTTGGATGAGGCTGATCTTATCGCTCATGAATATTTTTTGGAAGTGTGTTCACCGGGTGCGGAGCGTATATTGATGGGGGATGAGGATATTCGTCAAGCGGTGGGAGAATATGTTTACATCAAATATCGCAACCCGAAAGGCGGTCGTGATGAGATCTATGGAACATTGTTGCAAGTGGAAACGGATCATTTACATATTGCTTATATGGATAAAGCTGTGAAAAGAGAAATGGATGTCGACCGTGATAATATTGCACTTATTCGGTTGGCAGTAAAAATTTAAAACGAAAGGAAAAAGGAAAATGAAGTTGAAAGATTTTATGGCGGCAATGCAGGCCATTGAAAGTGATCGAAAATTGTCAAAGGAAATTGTCATTGAGGCACTGGAAGAAGCGCTGTCTAAGGCATACCGTAAGCACATTGAAATTCCTGATGCGCTGGTGCGGGTGGATGTCAATGAAAAGGGCAGCATTAAGGTCTACCAACAGCGTAAAATCGTGGAAACGGTTGAAGATGATGAGTTGGAAATTTCATTAAGCGAGGCCAAAAAGATCAAACAGGAATACGAATTGGGCGATGTAGTGGAAAATGAAGTCAACATCGCTGAAATGGGGCGTGCTGCTGTGGTCTTGGCTAAGAATGTGATGAAACAGAAAATTCGTGAAGCGGAAAAGCAGGCCGTATATGATGAATACTGTGATAAAGTAGAAGAAATGGTCATGGGTACCGTGGAAACGGTGGAAGATAAATTCGTCATTGTGAATATCGGTAAGACGATGGCGCTGATGCCGAAAAATCAACAGATTCCCAATGAAAAATATGTGGAAGGTCAACGCTTACGCGTGGTGATTGCAGAAGTAAACAAGGATACCAAGGGGGCACAGGTCTTGGTTTCCCGTGGGGCGGCAACATTAGTAAAGCGACTGTTTGAAAAAGAGGTGCCGGAAATTTATCAGGGTGTGATCGAAATCAAAGCGATTGCACGAGAAGCCGGAGAACGTACCAAGATGGCGGTTTACTCGAATAATGAAAACGTTGATCCGATCGGTGCCTGCATCGGTCCGCGTGGGCAGCGGGTACAAGTGGTGATCGACGAATTAAAGGGAGAAAAGATCGATATCTTCGAATGGAGCGATGATGTCAGCGAATTGATTAAAAATGCGTTGGCACCGGCTGAGGTATTAGCGGTCATTCCTAACGAAGAACGCAAAAACGGTTTATTGGTAGTGGTGGCAGATCATCAACTGTCTTTGGCAATCGGTAAAAAAGGCAAGAATGCTCGTTTGGCGGTAAAACTGACCGGCTCAAAAATTGATATCAAGTCAGAAAGTGATATGAAAGAAAAGGGTATTGATTGGCAGACAATCGCGCTGCAACAGCGTGAATTGTTCCTGAAACAACAGGAAGAAGCCAAGGCCAAGGCGCAGGCAATGCAATTTGAAGCCGTTGCGGCCGCTGAGGATACTCCGATAGAAACACCGGAATTTGCTTATCATGATGTGATAGAAGAAACGCATATTGATGAGGTATTGCGTGAAGAAGCTATCGCTGCTGAGGCAAAAGAAGTTGAGGAAGTCAAGAAAGCCAAACCGGAAGCGGTAAAACCGGCAACCAAAGTGCCCACCGATCTGGAAGAAGCTGCACGCTTAGCAAAGGAAAAACAGCGTCAAGAGGGCTTGAATCTAAAAGAAAAACAGGAATTTGTATCGAAATTTGAAAAGATTCTCGATAACAAACCGAAGGAAACGCCAAGCAGTCGACCGAAAAATCGCCGTAAGGATGATGAGGAACCGAAGCGCAAGGCTACCTTTGACTTAAGCAAGAAAGATTATGAACTAAAACCGATCTATACGGAAGAAGAACTGGAAGAGATTGCTCGTCAGGAAGCAGAGGAACAAGAAAACGATTGGATCAATGACGATGACATTGACTTTGATGAATACGAGGAATATTACGAAGAATAAAGGCAGGAGGGGATATTAATGAGAAAAATACCGATGCGCCGTTGTGTAGCCACCAGTGAAAGTCTGCCCAAAAAAGAACTGCTTCGCATCGTTCGTACTCCGCAAGGGGAAGTGACTATCGATGAAAGCGGCCGTCAAAACGGGCGTGGGGCTTATTTAAAACGCAGTAAGGAAGCAGTAGAAACAGCCAAAAAGCGCAAAGCATTGGCACGCGCTTTGGATTGTGAAATTCCTGATGCGTTGTATGAGGAATTGATGAGGATGTTTGATGATGAATCGTGATGCCATCGGACTTTTGGGTCTGATTCAGCGCTCCCGACGACTGATCAGCGGGGAAGAGGTCATCAAAGGCATCCAAAAGCATCAGGTGTATCTTGTGGTGATTGCCAAAGAATGCGGTAATAACATAAGAAAGAAACTGATGGATAAATGCACATATTATGAAGTACCCTATGTATTTATGGACAGGGAAGCGTTAAATCAAGCGATCGGAACCAAAAATCGCAGTGCGGTTGCGATCACAGATCAAGGCTTTGCGCAAAAGCTTCATGCTTGCTGGAAAGGCTAGGTGATATTATGGCAAGACAACCACAGCGAAGAAACAATCGGAAGAGAAACAATTCCCGCAATCGCGGCGGGCAAACAGTGGCCAAAAAACGTGAGGAAGTAAAGGAACTGACTTATAGCGGAGCGATGAGTGTCGGTGAACTGGCAGAGAAATTAAACCGCAATGCCAGTGAAATCATCAAACTGTTGTTTATGATGGGAACCATGGTAACGATTAATTCGACATTGGACGAAGAAAATATTGAATTGGTATGTATGGAATTCAATGTGGAAACTCATAAGGAAGTCATCATTGAAGAAAGTGATTTTGAAGAAATGATGGAACAGGAGGATGAAGACAATTTAGTGAGCCGTCCTCCAGTCATTACCATTATGGGACATGTCGATCATGGTAAGACCACATTGTTGGATACAATTCGTAAGACACATGTGACGGCCGGAGAATTTGGCGGTATTACGCAGCACATTGGTGCTTATCAGGTACAGGTCAAAGGAAAAAAAGTAACCTTTTTGGATACTCCGGGGCATGAAGCATTCACTGCGATGCGCGCCCGCGGTGCGAAGATTACCGATATTGTTGTCATTGTCGTTGCGGCGGATGACGGTGTGATGCCGCAAACCAAAGAGGCGGTTGACCATGCGAAAGCGGCGGGAGTACCGGTCATTGTGGCAGTCAATAAAATCGATAAGCCGGGTGCTAACCCCGATCGAATTATGTCGGAGATGGCTGAATTAGAGCTGATGCCGGAAGAATGGGGCGGTAATACGATTTTTTGTAGCATCTCTGCGAAAACCGGTGAGGGTGTCAGTGATTTATTGGATACGATTATGGTATTGGCGGAAGTGGAAGACTTTAAAGCCAATCCGGATAAGTTAGCCGTGGGTACGGTGATTGAGGCAAAACTGGATAAAGGACGTGGACCGGTCGCAACACTGTTAATTCAGGGAGGGACACTTCATTCCGGCGACAGCTTAGTAGTTGGAACTGCCTTTGGTCGTGTACGTAAAATGGTGGATGATCTTGGCCGAGAGATGAAAAAGGCATTGCCTTCTACCCCGGTGGAGATTATCGGCTTGAGCGATGTTCCGATTGCCGGAGACATCTTCAAAGTGTTTGACAGTGAGAAAAAGGCTCGTCAGATTGCTGAAACAAGATTACAGAAGCGCATTGAGCAGGAACGCAATGCGACCAGTGCGATGTCATTGGATGATTTGGCTCGCCAAATTGAAGAAGGCGACTTACAGACACTGAATATCATCATCAAAGCCGATGTACAGGGAAGTGCCGAAGCGGTTAAAGCAAGCATGGAAAAAATCGATGTGCAGGGAGTTAAGGTAAATGTCATCCGTTCTTCTGCCGGTGCGATTACCGAATCGGATATCATGTTGGCGAGTGCCTCTCATGCGTTAATTTACGGCTTCAATGTACGTCCGAATGCAACGGTGCGTAAGAAAGCAGAAGAAGAGGGAGTTGAAATCCATCTTCACAATATTATCTACAAGGCATTGGAAGAAATGGAAAATGCCATGAAAGGTATGTTGGCTCCGGTATATGAAGAAGTGGTGATTGGACAGGCTGAAGTACGCCAATTATTCAAAATGAGCAAGGTGGGTACCATTGCCGGCTGTATGGTCAGCGATGGCTGTTTAAAACGTGAGTGCAGCGTTCGACTGATTCGTGAGGGCGTTGTCGTTTATAGCGGTAAATTAGGATCATTGCGGCGCTTCCAAAATGATGTTAAGGAAGTACAAAGCGGTTTTGACTGTGGTTTGACCATCGAGAACTTCAATGATATTAAAGTAAACGATGTTATTGAGGCTTACGAAGATCAACAGGTGGAACCGGAATAAAATGGTGATTGACAATGAGCATGAAGAAAGATAAAATTGCGGGAATTATTCAAAAGGAAGTATCCCGTATCATTCAATTTGAATTGAAGGATCCTAAGCTTGGATTTATCACGATTACCGATGTAGAAGTCAGCGGCGATTGTTCCCAAGCGAAAATCTATGTTTCTTTTCTTGGTCAAAATGCCCGTAAAGAGGCGGGGATGAAGACATTAAATCGTTCAAAAGGATTTATTCGCTCGCAATTAGCACAGCGATTGACGATCCGAAAAGTTCCGGAACTGATATTTTTACAGGATACCGCTCTGGAACGCGGTAATAAAATTGAACAGATCATCGCGGATATTCATAAAAAGTAAAAAAGGCAGCGATGCCTTTTTTTGTGATTCGCAAGGCGATAGCCTTTAGGTACAGTTCAAATCAATCGAAACTTCCGTTAATGGGATGAAGACAAGGAGTCTTCTCAGTTTATTTCATCCGATGAGGATGGCTTTTTTGACGCTTTGGTAATAAAGTCGCGCAAACGATGAAAGCGATGCAGCTGACCGGAAAGAATTGTCATAACAATCGGGATGATCGCTACGGCACCAAAGGTGACACAAAGGCATAAGAAATCCAGCGGAATCATCATGAAGACATTCGGCAAAAATATAATAGCTAAGGCAAAACCGGCTGCCATTGTCAAAAACAGAATTCGGCGTTGACGGGAAAACGGCAAACAAATGCGATGTAAAATCGTTAACATACAAGCACCGGTTAAGATGACACACATCGTTGATCGAACTTCATCACTATATTGAAAAATTGTCGTATAGATCGATACCGATAAGATGGATACGATAACCATAAGCGCACCGGGAGCCGCATGGGTGATGACATTGATGATAAAGTTGCCTTTGATGCGATTATAATTGGGCTCCAAAGCGAGAAAGAATGAGGGAATACCAATGGTCAAGGATGAAATCAGCGTTAATTGAATCGGAACAAACGGATAACGATAGTTCAAAAACAAGGTGATTACAGACAATAATGTGGAAAAAATCGTCTTGACCAAAAACAGCGAGGCGGCACGTTGGATGTTATTGATGACGCGTCTTCCTTCCGCAACGATATAGGGCATATTCTTAAAATTGTTATCAAGTAAAACAAGGTTGGCGATATTCTTTGCTGCTTCACTGCCTTGTGCCATCGCAATGGAACAATCCGCTTCTTTTAACGCCATGACATCATTGACGCCATCACCGATCATCGCTGTGGTATGATGTTCCTTCAACGAGCGAATGATCAATTTTTTCTGTTGGGGAGTAACCCGTCCAAAAACGGTATATCGTTTCAGTGCTTCGGGGATTTGTTCATCGCTCAATGTGGAGGCATCAATATATGCATCGGCATTCAAAACATTGGCTTTGCGGGCAATACGATGTACAGTAACAGGATTATCACCACTGATGATCTTAATATCGACCCCTTGTGTCGCAAAGTAGTTTAACGTGTCGGCTGCTTCTTCCCGAATTGGATCACTCAATAAAATGAAAGCGATCACTTCACCCGGTTTACTTAGTTGATCTTGGATAATGGCTCCATGAGAATGGGCGAGGGTAAGAACGCGATAACCTTTTGCGGCATATTGTGTGATCTGTGCTTCCGCCATTGTATCTTTATGAATCGGCATACATTCATATGCGCCTAACAGATAGGTGTCATGATCAAACTCAACGGCACTGAATTTACGCGCACTGGAAAAGGGAATGATTGCCTTGGCGCTTCCATCCTCCACTTCTTGAATATATTGGCGAATCGCTTGGGCAGTGGAATTGTCATCGGTTAAGGCAAACATCATCCGGGCCAAAATCTGTTTGATATCGTGTCGAGAATCACTGACAATGCTTTCTACCTGCATATTTCCTTGGGTAATGGTACCGGTTTTGTCCAGACATAACATATCTACCCGTGCTAAAGTCTCAATACAATAGAGTTCCTGAACGAGCGTATGATGTTTGGCCAAATGAATCGATCCGACCGCTAAGGCAACACTGGTCAACAGCACCAATCCTTCGGGAATCATGCCGATGAGTGCCGATACGGTAGGAACCACCGCCTCGCTAAAGGAATATCCCAACCAATAGTACTGCTTGAGAAATAACAGAATGCCGATCGGAATGATCGCAATACCGATGTACTTAATGACGAAATTAATTGAATCACGCAGTTCGCTTTTATGCTTTTTTAATACCTTGGCATCTTTCATAATGCTGTTGGCATAGTTGGCCTCTCCGACATGTTCCACTTGCGCATAAGCGCTTCCGGAAAGAATATAACTGCCGGAATACAGGAAATCACCGCTGCGTTTGACGATGACATCGGATTCACCGTTGACATTGCTTTCGTTGACTTCCAGCTTTCCTTCACGGATATAGCAGTCACTGCAAATCTGCGCACCGCTTTTTAAGATCATAATATCGTCTAAGACGAGTTCTTCGGTATGTATTTCACACGTTTGTTGGTCACGAATGACGGGGATTGTGGACTCATGAATCAATGACAATCGATCCAGTACGCGTTTGGCACGAATTTCCTGAAAGATGCCGATGACAAGATTACTGATCGCAACACCCAAAAACAACAAATTGCGGTAAGATCCTACGTAGATAATCAAAGCCGCCAATATGGCATTAATGAGGTTGAAGAGTGTTGCGATATTATCGCGGAAAATCTCACGGTAGGATTTGGTAATTCGTCCCATTGCTTCATTATGCAGGTTTTGCTTTAATCGCTGTTCTACTTGTTTTGAGGTTAGTCCGATATGAATATCGGGAGAAAATCGTTCTATTGGTTCACTCATGATCTCACTTCCACTTTTTATAGTATTATTATATCAAGAAATTCGATGAATCGTTCTTACAATTTCTTAATATTGACACAAAAACAAGGATTCTTTGTCATAAAAAACAATGATGATAGATTTTCATGAGGCACGATATGACTCGGTTATAAAAACAAAAAAAAGCGTGAAGTGAATCACGCCAGATTTTTTGGGCTGTTACAGCCAAGTGATTTTGTTTTCCGTATGATTGATAATTTTACCAATGTTGACACGATGCCGATAGACAACCAAAACGCTTAATAACCAGCTGGCAATCGTAATGGAGATATTGTTTTGCATAAAAGTGATGTACAGGCTGGATACGATCGCCATACTCATGCTGGCTAATGATACCATTTTAAATAAGTATAACAATACAAAGAAAGCAATTAGTGGTATGACCACATACATTGCGTTATGAAAGGTAAAGATCGCTGTACTCAACAGGAAACCAACGAGCGTTGCGGCAGCTTTACCGCCCTTAAATCCGGCAAATACCGGGTAACAATGTCCAAACGCAGCAGCAACACCGGCCCAGATGGCATTGTCGGGGTCGAGAAAGATAAGCGATACGATCGCTACGGCTACAACCACTTTTAGTACATCCAGGACTATGGTTGCGATACCGGCTTTTTTCCCCAAGACACGTCCGGCGTTGGTTCCTCCCAAATTCCCGGATCCGTATTTTCTAACATCGGTATGATAGAACAGTTTTCCGATAACCAACGCAAACGGAATGGAACCGAGGAGATAACCGATGGCAATGTAACAAATCATCATCCAATTCATTTTTGTTCACCTCTGCTCATTATTTTATCATGCTTTATGAATGAAAAAAAGGTCATTTTCCGCTTTTTCCATGAAAACAGTCCTTGCGAAAAATCGGTAAATTTGATAATATTACTAAGGTTAAGTGGAGCGCAAGCCCACTTTTTACATGAGTGCAATATAGGAAGGTGAAACGAGATGAGCGAAAAGGCATATGATGCCAGCAGTATTCAGATCCTGGAGGGACTGGATGCGGTCAGAAAGCGTCCCGGTATGTATATCGGTTCCACGGATGGGCGAGGTCTGCATCATCTGGTTTGGGAAATTGTCGATAATTCGATTGATGAAGCTTTAAACGGTCATGGGGATACGATTCGTATCACTATTGAAAAAGACGGTGTGATGTGCATTGAGGATGAAGGTCGCGGTATGCCGGTGGATCGCCATGCCAGTGGTGTTTCCACATTACAGGTAATTTTTACTGTACTTCATGCGGGTGGAAAGTTCTCCGGTGATGGGGGATATAAAACTTCCGGCGGATTACACGGAGTCGGTGCCAGCGTGGTGAATGCGCTGTCGCGGTGGGTGGAAGTTACGGTATGTCGTGATGGCAAAATGTTCCAGATGCGTTTTGAGGACGGCGGTCGTAAGGTAGGCAAGCTTGTCGAATTGGGCAAAACCAATAAAACCGGCAGTAAGGTGCGGTTTATGCCCGATGAGCGAATCTTTTCTACAACAAACTTCTCTTTTGCGCAGATTACAGAACGGGCACAGGAAGAAGCGTTCCTGTTAAAAGGATTGCGGATGATCGTTAGCGATGAGCGCAAGGATCTTGTGCGTCAGGAGTGTTATCATTATGAGAACGGGCTGGAGGCATTTATTGAATATCTCCATGAGGATAAGCAGGTTTTCCATAAACCGGTGTCGTTTGGCGGTGAAGTCAACGGCATTAAGATTGACTGTGCTTTCCAGTATACCGATGAATATCAGGAAAATATGTTTTCCTTTGTCAATATGGTTCGTACCAAGGACGGGGGAACACATGAAACGGGATGTCGCAGTGCCTTTACAAAAATCTTTAATGAATATGCTCGTAAAAACGGTTTATTAAAGGAAAAGGACAGGAACTTTGAAGGCAGCGATATTCGTGAAGGTTTAACAGTGATTCTCTCTTTGGGGGTGCCTGAGCATTTATTGCAGTTTGAGGGACAGACCAAGGGAAAACTGGGTACTACGGAAGCGAAAATTGCCGTAGAAACACTGGTGTGTGAAAAGCTGAGTTATTTCTTAGAGGAGAACAAGGAACTTTCCACGACCTTAATTAAGAAAATGGCGCGTGCATCTCAGGCGCGCGAAGCGGCACGTAAAGCGCGTGATGATGCCCGTAAAGGGAAAAATAAAGGTAAGAGTGAAAAGATTCTCTCCGGTAAACTGGCTTCGGCACAATCGAAGGATGCCCGTAAAAAAGAACTGTACTTGGTTGAGGGTGATTCTGCCGGCGGCAGTGCCAAACAAGGACGGGATTCCAAATATCAGGCGATTTTGCCGCTGCGTGGTAAGGTATTAAACACCGAACGTGCTTCGGTTGCAAGCATTGAGAAAAACGAAGAATTAAATACGATTATTCATGCGCTGGGGGCCGGAGTCGGACCAAACTTTCATGCGGAGGACGCCAATTATCATAAGGTGATCATCATGACCGATGCCGATACGGACGGTGCGCATATTCAAACGCTACTGTTAACATTCTTTTATCGCTATATGCGGGAACTGATCGAACAGGGCATGGTGTATATTGCCTTGCCACCGCTCTATAAGCTGCAAAAGGGCAAAGAAATTCAGTATGCATGGAATGACGAAGAATTGAATATACTGCGTAAAACCTTTCCCAAGGGTTATAGCTTACAGCGATATAAAGGACTTGGAGAGATGGATGCGGATCAGCTGTGGGATACGACGATGTGTCCTGAAACTCGTACGCTAATTCAAGTCACGATTGAAGATGCCGTGGTCGCGGAAAAACGCGTATCGGTATTGATGGGCGATAAAGCGGAACTGCGCCGTGATTGGATTGAAGATAACGTATCGTTTACCTTGGAAGAAGATTATCAAGGGGAGGTGGAACAATGAAAAAGCCGGAGTTTACGCTTCAGCACCAACAAATCATTGAAACACCGTTAGAAGAGATCATGGGCGATCGCTTTGGTTCCTATTCCAAATATATTATTCAGGATCGTGCCTTACCGGATGCGCGCGATGGCTTAAAGCCGGTACAGCGCCGTATTCTTTATGCGATGTATATGGACGGCAATCGCTATGATAAAGGCTATCGTAAATCCGCTAAAACGGTTGGTTTAGTCATCGGCAATTATCATCCTCATGGCGATACCTCCGTGTATGATGCGATGGTGCGAATGTCACAGGAATGGAAAATTCGCAATCCGCAAATTGATATGCAGGGAAACAACGGTTCGATCGATGATGATCCGGCCGCTGCGATGCGTTATACGGAAGCGCGATTATCCAAAATATCCGAATACCTGTTAATGGATATTGATAAAGATACCGTGTCATGGAGTTTAAACTTTGATGATACAGAATATGAACCAACGGTGTTACCGGCTCGTTATCCTAACTTGTTAGTCAACGGTATTACCGGAATCGCAGCTGGTTATGCGACCAATATTCCGCCGCATAATCTGGGTGAAGTGATTGATGCGGTCATCTATCGCATTCAATTTCCCGAGTCTACTTTAGAGGAATTAATGGAGTATGTACAGGGACCGGATTTTCCGACCGGCGGTATTGTTCAAGGCAAACAAGGCATTATCGATGCTTTTACCACCGGTAAAGGCAAGATTATGATCCGCTCTAAAGTCGAAGTAGTACAAAGTAAAACGGTTCAACAGCTCATCGTCAAAGAGATTCCTTATGAAGTTGTCAAAAGCAATATGGTGAAACGTATTGATGATGTACGGCTGAATAAAAAAATTGAGGGTATCCTCGATGTGCGCGATGAATCGGATCGTAACGGCTTACGCGTAGTCATTGACATCAAAAAAGATGCGGATGCCCAACTGATTTTGAATTATCTTTATAAGAATACCGATCTTCAGGTATCTTATAACTATAACGTGATTGCGATTGTCAACAAGCGACCGATGCAAATGGGTTTGGCGCAGATGCTGGATGCGTTTATTGCCCATCGGGAAAGCGTAGTTCGCCGCCGCAGTGAATTTGAGTTAAAACGTAAACAAAAACGCTGCCATATTTTAGATGGTTTGATTCAGGCGATCTCCGTACTGGATGAGGTCATTGCGCTGATTCGCAGTGCGAAGGATAAAGCGGATTCCAAAGTGCGGTTGATCGATCGTTTTGCGTTCAGTGAAGATCAGGCCGAAGCGATTGTGACGATGCGCTTATATCGTTTATCCAATACCGATGTGACCCTGTTAAAAGAGGAACATCAACAGTTGGAAGCGGAAATTGCTGAATTGGAGAATATTTTATCCAATGATAAGCTGTTAAAAAGAGTTATTATTCAAGAGTGTAATGAAGTTAAAAAGGAATTTGCGAGCCAACGCTTAACCAAAATTGAAGCAGAAATTGAAGAAATCGTCATTGATAAGGTTTCCATGGTAGCCAATGAACAAGTCATGTTTACTTTGTCCAAAGACGGTTACGCTAAAAAAGTATCAATGCGCTCTTACCAAGCCAGCAATGAGGCGATGACCGGCTTGAAGGAAGGCGATCAGTTGGTAGCGGCCGGAGAAGTCAATACCCTGGATCATATTTTATTCTTTACCACTCAGGGAACCTATGGTTATCTGCCGGTTTATGAGGCAGAAGAAGGAAAATGGAAGGACATCGGAACCCATTTGAATAATGTGCTGAAAATCAGCGGTGAAGAAAAGATCACCAATGCCTATGTCGTGGAGAAATTCGCCACTCAGGCGTATATCATTACCGTCAGTGCCAATGGTATGATCAAAAAGAGCGCCCTCAAAGATTATGAGGTTACCCGTAACAACAAGACCATGACAAATATGAAACTTGGTGACGGTGATCATACGGTGGTTTCGTTATTGGCTTATGAGGGAGATGAAGTTCTCATCTGTACCCGCAATGGCTTTATGAGTCGTTATCCGCTTGCGCTGCTTCCGGCGACAGCGCCCAAATCAAAAGGTGTTAAAGCCATGAACTTGGTTCAAGATGTCATTGTAGATGCCGCAATTTATCATGGTGATGCCTCTCAGTTGTTGGTCATCAGTGATCAAGGGGCGATGAAGCGGATCAAATTATCGGATATTGATATTACCGGACGACCGGTAAAAGGCAATATGATTTGTAAGAAAGTAAAATCCAAGCCCTATCAGATCCGCTATATTGAAGTAGGGGAAATGAATACGGAAGTGGTCATTGCGGAGGAGGTATATCGACGCATCGCCATGAAGGATATTACGTTGATGAGTAAAGAGGCAACTTTCTCGCAGCCATGGGGGACATTAGCGAACTTCTATTTGATTCTGCCATTAACAACAGCGAAGATGATTGAACTTCATCAAGAAGAAGATAAACCGGTGGAATTTGAAGAATTCAATCTGGATTTATAATGCACAGCGGCTGTTTTGCCGCTTTTTCACGATGTGTTATCATGCAGAACACAGATTAAAACAAAGAGGGTGATGTTATGAGCAAGCTGGAACATTGGCAGAAGCAATTTCAACAATTTCAGGAACAAATAAAACCTTGGGAGCGCACATCGCGTTCCCTCAGTACGTGGCGTATCGTTTTGATGAGTGCAGCACTGGTAGCGGCGATCTATGCCGATCAAAGCGGAAACTCGCTTATTTATGGCTTGACCTTCCTTTGTTTGATGATGTTTGTTTGGTTGGTGGTGCGGCATCAAAAGATTACCGCACAGATCGCAATGTTACAGGCAAAAATCAAAGTGACGCAAAAGCTATGTGATCGTTGTGATGATACGTGGCGTATAAAAGCACACACAGGAACTGCGCATCAAAAAATAACCAATCCGCTTAGTGATGATCTGGATTTGTTGGGCAACCAATCCCTCTTTCAATATCTGAACTTCGGTGTAACCTCTTATGGCTGTGAGCGACTTTCATCCCTGTTGTTGGAAGGGGAAAGGGAACCGCGAAAGATTTTATTACGCCAAGATGCGATTCGTGAATTATTGACACAGCCGGATTGGTGGATGGAATTTGCCGGCCGCATTCAATGCTTTAAAAATGATTATCATCACCATCAGGAACCATCGTTTTCCGATGTAAAGAAGCGAATGACAACTTTTCCTGCATGGTTTGTTTGGGCATCTTTTTCATTAAGCTTCCTCATCATTGTGTTTCTGTTGCTTGGGCTTTTTCAAGTTCTTCCATATGGTTATGCGGCCATTCTCATCTTGTTTCATCTCATCGTCAGCTTTGTGATTCGTCATCGCTGCAGTGAAGAGCTGGCATCGGCAGTGAATTATGTCTCAACCCTAAAAGATTATCGCTCACTTTTTGCTTGCATGAAGCAAGGTTCCTTTCAAAATGAAATATTGTATGATCTTCAGCAAGCAACCAATCAAGGCTGGGAAGGGATGAACCGGCTGCGACGTGTTATGGACTTGATCGGACTAAGGCATAATTTATTTGCGGTATGGATTGTCGGGGCACTGTTTCCGATTGATGTAGCATCCGTTGTATGTTTTGCGCAATGGCGGACAAAATATGGCAGTGCCGTGTTATCATGGTGTGAGGCCATCGGTGAAATGGAAGCGCTCATCTCATTGAGTGTGATCGCACTGGTGAAGGAACAATGGTGTTTTTCCGAATTCTGTGAACAAAAGGAAATGGTGTTGGAAGTGAGCAAGGGAATACATCCGCTGATTCATGAAGCAAAGGCGATTCCCAATTCAATGATTTTACATAGCGGCACCTATTTGATTACCGGTTCCAACATGAGTGGGAAAACGACTTTTTTACGCACCTTGGGAACCTTGAGTGTATTAAGTAAAGCCGGTGCTCCGGTTTGTGCGGCAAAAATGCGCACATCCTTTTTACAAGTGCTGACTTCGATTCGGATACGGGATGATGTGAATGCCGGTATTTCGACGTTTTATGCGGAATTATTGCGATTAAAATCAATTGTCGATCTTTCTGATCAAAAACAGCCGATGCTGGTACTGATTGATGAAATTTTTAAAGGCACCAACAGCGCCGATCGCATTTTGTGTGCCAAAACCATCATTCGCAAGCTGCATTGTCCGACCATTATCACCATAGTGTCCACACATGATTTTGAACTATGTGATCTGGAAGCGGATCCCGCCATCATGGCACATAATTATCATTTTAGTGAAAATTATCAAGATGATGAAATCCACTTTGATTATCGCTTGCGCGATGGGCGCTCAACGACAACCAATGCACTGGAGCTGTTGCGAATGGTGGGAATTGAAGAGACGTTAAAATAATCACTAGTCTTCGTTATCGTCAAGGAATACTATTGTACTTTATTTGCCTTTCTTTTATAATAAAGCAGAAAGAGGGATGAATAATGCAAAAACAAATTAGCAGTAAAAAGGTTTATGAAGCGGCTATATTTACTATGACACACGATGAAATCGAATTGGAAAACGGAATGCGTACGGATCGGGATGTGATTCATCATAACGGCGGTGCGGCTATTCTGGTCATGAAGGATGAGCGAATTTTACTTGTGTCTCAATATCGCTATGCGGTTGGTACACAGTTATGGGAACTTCCGGCTGGAAAGGTGGAAATTGGGGAAACTCCTGATGTCTGCGCCATGCGAGAACTGGAAGAGGAAAGCGGTTATCGCTGTGAATCTTTGGCATTGTTGAGTGAATTTTTCACAACACCGGGCTTTTGTAGCGAGAGGATCACCGTATTTGAAGCAAAGGGAGTGACCAAAGCAGAAAATCCTCGGCCCATGGATGAGGATGAAATGATTGATACAAAATGGTTTACGCTGGATGAAATCAAAGCAATGTTGGAACATCACCAACTGCAGGATGCCAAGACCATTATTGCTTTACAACAGGTACTCATTCGTGAAACAAACAAACTACGTTAGGATGCTGAAACGGCATCTTTTTTATAGGATGCCCACCTTAGATCGTGTGTACGATAATACAAAAGCTATCATAAAAGATTTAACTGTTCGTACCTCATATCATGAAACCGATAATCTCATTGCATTCCATCATCCAAGTCAATAATTAATCAATAAATCATAATAAAGAGTTGACATGTGAAGAAATCTCATGTATTATTGTATTAGTTAGTTAATACAACAGTACAAAAACTTGTGCTTAAGTAATCCTGACGCAGTGATATTGGATCGACAATTCAGGGAGGCCATTTTATGCTTTTTCAGATAATATTAATCATATTCATTTTAGTCATTTTCAGAAAACAAAGGATTGAGATGGTAAAAACAGAAGCGAAAAAAGAACTGATATTCTGCTTGTTATGGCTATTATTCTATTTTATACTGGCTGTGATAGGAAATGCTTATCACATTGATATTATTAATGAAATAAGCAATTGGTTATTTTTTGTGCTGTTTCCGTTATTGTTGATTACATGGTTAAGAAAAGAGAATATGACCAAAGTTCTTAAAGATATGGGATTGAGATGCTTTGACAAGGCAACAATCATAAATTTATCACTGATTTGCGTTTTCTATATAATTATCATTGTTTTGGTCTTCAGCTTTGGTGAAGAGGCAACAAATACCTTTACCTTGGAAAGCATTTCGAAAATAGTAGTAAGCTTTCCTATATGGTTTGCTTTAATGTTGTGTACGGCAGCCTTTACCGAAGAATTTTTCTTTCGCGGACTGCTGCAAAAATATATGACAGATTTCTGGCATCGACCCTATTTGGCTATATTACTGACCAGTGTTTTATTTGGTTTGTATCATTTTCCGTTTGCATATTATCTGTGGGATGAAACGGCAGGAAGTGTAATAGCTTCATTACAAATGGTTATGATGGAGCAGGCAATTTCCGGAATAGCGTGCGGGTTGATATATTATAAATGTAAGCAGAATTTGTGGAGCAGTATTGTTTTACATGCCTGTACCAATGCGATTATTATGTCACTCGGGGTTGCATTTTCGGGGATGTAGATTCATTCTTTTGAACAGGAATGATAAAGAGGTTCATTCAAAGTTTTTTCATACTTGTGGATAGGATTGTTATGGCAGGAAATCAATAGCGGTTTCCTGTTTTTCTTACTGAAGATAAATTGCTTCGAATGTTTTATTCATGCCATACATAGGCATCAAAGATCGGTGCATACTAGAGAACATGAGGAGGTTTATCCCATGGATAAAAAGCATTTACAAGATACGGCGAATAAGCATAAGCCGCCGCAAAAGAAAGGAAAAAATGCGCTGACCGCATTTATCAGTGGAGGAATCATCGGTGTGATTGGGCAAGGATTGTTGTATGGCTATATGGATTGGTTTGTGCTGGATGAAGAAAAAGCGCTACCGATGGTGATCGTCACCATCATTTTGGTTACGGCGATCGCGACCGGACTGGGTGTTTATGATAAACTGGCACAGCACTGCGGAGCCGGTATGTTTATTCCGATTTCCGGATTTGCCAATTCTTTGACCGCGGCTGCGATGGAAGGCAAAAGTGAAGGCTTGATTTATGGTATCGGTACCAATATGTTTAAATTGGCCGGCAGTGTATTGACTTACGGTATTGCCTCCGCTTTCTTTTTCGGAGCGCTGCGCTTTCTCTTTTTCGGAGGTTAAATGATGACAACGATAACATTTTCAAACGTGTATGTGAAAAGTCGTGCAGCGGTAGCGGGACCATTGGAAGCCCAAGGACCGCTGAAAGATCTGTATGACAAAACCTATGATGATAATTATTGTAATGAAAAAAGTTTTGAAAAAGCGGAGCGGGCAATGATTTACGATGCTTGTGATACCGCTTTACGCAAAGGCAATGCCAAGTTGTCCGATTTGGATGTGATCGTTGGTGGCGATTTGATCAATCAGTTGACTTCATCACATTATTTTGCCCGTGATACACAGCGACCATTTATCGGAATGTATGCAGCTTGTGCTACCAGTTCATTGGTAATCGGTCAAGCTGCACTTTGGGTAGAACATCACTTGGCACATGAAGCGTTGGCATTTACCAGTTCGCATGCGAATACAGCGGAGCGACAGTTTCGCTTTCCCAATGAATACGGTATTCAAAAGAAAGAAACAACCACCTTTACTGTGACCGGTGCCGGGGCAATTTTACTAAGTGAACGTAAAAGTCCGATTCGAGTATCTGCCATGACTGTCGGCCGTATTGTCGATTGGGATCATACCGATGCCAATGATATGGGAATTGCCATGGCTCCGGCGGCATATGACACGCTGATGACCCATTTAAACAATACACATACGAACTTTGATGATTATGATCTCATCGCTACCGGTGATTTATCAAAACTCGGCTTTTCGTTTTTGATGGATTTGTTGTATCAGGAGCATCATAATGTACATAATCATCTTCACGACTGTGGTTTGATGATTTATGATACCCAACAACAAGATGTGTTTTGTGGTGGCAGCGGTTGTGCGTGCAGTATGTGCGTTTCCATGACCAAGCTGTTAAACGATATTGAACTGGGAAATCTGCGAAGAGTAATGGTCATTGCGACTGGTGCTTTACTGTCACCAGTTGCCGTGCAGCAAAAAGAGAGCATTCCTTGTATTGCACATGCGATTGTCTATGAAAGGAGTGAAGATCAATGATGTTTGTCAATGCGTTTCTGGTATGCGGGGGAATTTCATTGTTAGGACAGCTGATCTATGACAATTCGAAACTGACTGCTGGGCATATTACCTCATTGTTTGTCGTTTTGGGTGCTGCGCTGGATACGTTTGGTTTATATGATAAGCTGATTGATTTTGCGGGAGCCGGAGCGAGTTTGCCCATTACCAGCTTTGGCCATTCGCTCATTCACGGTGCTTTGACCGCAGCACAGGAGCAGGGGATAATGGGGATTTTATTAGGTATGTTTGATCTGACGGCTGCCGGGATCACCAGCGCCATTCTCTTTGCGTTTTTGGCCGCGATCATATTTAAACCTAAAACATGAAAGCGACACTTGATAATATGTTGGCAATGCTCCAGAAGGAAATCAGCAATTCTTTTGACGTTGTCTATCGTCATGTAAAGATCAGTGATCAATGCTGCGTGCTTGTTTTCTTATCTTCACTCGCTGACAGTGCGCTGATTGCGGATATTGTGGAAAGCATTGTCATTACGGCCAAAAGTGAAGTAACCTTAACCTTTTATCCAGGCAGCGTAGAAGTACAAACGGATTGTCATAAGGCCATCACATCGTTATTATCAGGGCAGTGTTTGGTGCTGGTGGAAGGTTCTAGCGAATATTATTGCGTGGAAACACGCCATTATCCCTCACGTTCCACCGCCGAACCCAGTGTTGAGAAAAGTGTGCGTGGTTCGCATGATGGCTTTGTCGAGAATATCATCCTCAATGTCGGATTAATTCGCCGGCGCATCCGTGATCCGCGCTTGCACATTGTGATCAATAAAGAGGGTGTCAAAACTCGAACCGATATCGCCTATGCCTATATTGAGCATCTTGTCGACCCTGATATATTAAAAGATTTTGAACGTCGTCTGACAAACTTAGATGAAACCGAGATTTTATCCGAACGAAATCTTTGTGAACAACTGTATGGCAAAACGTGGAATCCTTATCCCCATGTACGTTATACAGAGCGTCCTGATATTTGCGCTATCCATTTATTACAAGGATATTTAGTAGTATTGGCGGATAATTCTCCCAGTGCTATGATTATTCCTACCACCTTCTTTGAACAAACGAAACAGATTGAGGAATACACACAAACTACCTTAATCGCTACCTTTACGCGAATCATTCGCTTAATCGGAATTTTCTTTTCGATTTATTTGTTGCCGTTGTGGACCGCTTTGGTGGTGGATCATAATGCCACACTATTACGACTGCCACTGGCCGATGATGTAAAAATATTGGAGTTTGGCTTTCAGGTGATATTTGCGGATATCGTGGTGGAATGGCTGCGTCAAAGTCTGATTCATACGCCCTCGATCCTCTCCAGCATCATGAGTTTTATCGCCGTGTTTGTATTGGGGGATATGGCCGTGGATTTCGGTGTTTATACCAATGAAATTCTCATCATGATTGCATTATGCAATATCGGAAACCTGTTGACACCAAATTATGAATTATCGCTTGCTAATAAGGCATTTCGTATGATCATTGTCGTTATGGCGTTATTTTTCGGTCAGGCGGGATTTTGTGTCGGTGTACTTTTACATGTGGTTGTATTACTGTCAACCAAGTCCATTAAATTTCCGTATTTATATCCGATTATACCTTTTTCCTATAAAGAATGTAAAAAGATTTTATTCGGATCACCGATTCGTTTAAAGAAATAATAGGCTTTCATATTGAATCATTTTCATGAATGAAGCAGATCAACTGTTATAGGAGATTTGCTTTTTTTGTGGTATTATACTAAATAAGCTATATATCGAAAAGTCGAAACAATTTTATCATGATTTGTTCGGTCTTAATATAATGCTTGATAATGATGGCAATGATTCTAATGGAAGGTCTTGTACTACAAAACGGAAAATTTGGAAGAAGACTTTTGGGTAAGATATTATAACAATAAGCAATTTTTGGCACTGTATTTTGAAGAAAAAATAGAAAATTATTGGGATACAATTAATATATAGATTATGCTATGAAATTAGCAAATCACAGTGGAAAGCTAAGAGGTATTGAATGATGAGAAAACATTATTTGGACAATTTAAGAACGATAGTAATTTTGTCGCTGTTTCCGGTACATACTTTTATGATCTGGAATAACTTTGGCACAAAATTTTATGTATGGGGCGGAGAAAACAAATTGCTAAGCTCTTTCATTGTAATCGTCAATCCTTGGTTTATGCCATTATTATTTGTTATTGCGGGAATGTGCGCAAGATATTCATTGACGAAGCGAACTACAAAAGCGTTTATCAATGAGCGCTTTCACAAATTATTGATTCCCTTTATTAGCGGAATCCTGTTATTCATTCCTATCCAAACACTATATGCAAGAAAATTCTTTTATGGTTATACCGGAGGCCTGTTAGAAAATTACAAATATTTTTTCACTCATTTTACCGATTTAAGCGGATACGATGGAGGCTTTACACCGGGACATTTATGGTTTATTCTGTTTTTATTGATCATTTCTCTTGTATCGTTGCCGATTATAAAACATATTCCTTATAAAGAAGTGTATTATAAATTAGAGAAAATTAATATTTTTGGAATGATATTGCTTTTTATACCCGTTTGGCTAATGTATTATATTGGTAATTTCGGCGGATTTAGTCTTGGAAAGTATTTTATCTTGTATTTACTGGGATATTATTATTTTAGCAATGAAAAAAATATCGGTAAAATGACAGAAAATAAGCACGTGATATTGGGATTGTTTGGTCTGTTTCAATCCGTGTTAGTACTGGTGTATTATCAATATTCTTACTATGGTGATTTATTTGTGAACTTTGTCGGATGGTTGGGAATATTATCCGCAATCATAATCGGTGAATTATGCTTAAACAGAGAAAACCAAGTTACTGCTTATTTTAAGAAGGCATCATTTCCGATATATATTTTACATCAAACAATTCTGGTCAGCGTCGGGTACTATTCGTTCATTTTGGCTGATCATATTATTTTACAAATAGGCATCATATTATGTGGCAGCTTTATATTGAATTTCATATTTTATGAAATCATCAGTAAGATTCCGATAATAAAACGAGCGATCGGGGTTTGTTAATTACATTCTATGAATGGCTATGCTTATGCTGATTGAGTATATTTTAGTGACGATGAAATAGAAGAGTTTCATTATTTGAACGATAATAAATAAATTATGGCGGAGTGAAAGTCTTGTTTTAGTAGCGATAATACGAAGGCAATGGTAAGGAAAATGTTATGGAATATTTTATAGAATTCCTACTAGAACTGGTGTTTGATATCGGATTTGATATCAGTAAAAACAAAAAGACACCCAAGTGGATAAGATATTTATTAATTATGCTGTTCGTGCTGTTTTTCCTTTCCGTAATTGGTCTGATCCTGTTTGTCGGTATTGCATCACTGAAAGAGAATTCACTTGCAGGTATATTGCTTATTTTGGTGGGATTGTTTATGCTGGTGATGGGCATCGTAAAATTTAAAAAGGCATATTTAGATTTTGCACAAAAAAAGCAGGATGGTTTATGATTGATTCCATGTAGAAATGCTCATGTACGCTAAAGAAGCAAGCAACCGAAAACAAGCGATAGACCGCCAGCACCACACTATTCCG
>CAJUGR010000006.1 GCA_910586285.1 uncultured Erysipelotrichaceae bacterium | reverse complement strand
GCATCACACCTTGAGGGCTGACCGAGATAGAACCTACTTTTTGTCCACCGCTTACATTCTTTGTATACTCATAATCCTTACCTGCACTTGCCCCGCTTTCCGGCTGTTTGGTATAGGTGATTTTATGCGCATCGACAAAAGTGACCGTCTTAGATGCCATTTGTGATGCTGAAACCGGAAACTTGTCATTCGTACTTTCCTCCGCAACGATGGAAAGTGTATAAGTACCCGGGGTGAGTCCTGTAGGTATCGTTACCTGTACTGTGGAATGACCTACATTACCAATTTCACAATAATAGAAATCATTATTATTCTTTTGTAAGATAGCGGAAACTATATTTGCTTTTGTACCGCTTGTACTGTATTCCACTAACATTGTATCCGTTAATGCAAATTCTGTTTTGGAAATTTGATTCTGATCCATCAGTTTAATAAAGTTTATACTTAATCCCGGATCTACAATTCTAAGTTTTTGTTCACCCGCCGCATCATTAATTGATTGCCAAGATCTTCCTTTCACATTTGGATTCAATGAGAACACAACTTTTTCTTTGTCTAATAAAAAAACTGGGCGAATCCCTATAGGATTCGTACTTCCTAAATAATTTTTTGAATCAAATGTGGTACCAGAATATCCAACAATGAAAGAGGAAGTATTAATTGCGCCTGGTTTTCCCGATGCTGATCCACCAACACGATTATATCCCAATAATATTTTTCCGTTTTTTGTAAGTGTTACATTAGAGGATAAAAAATAAAAATCATCTGTTGCATTTGATGACACTACCACACCGATTGTTTTTCTTAAGGCATCATTCATTCCAAAGGTGCCACCATCATCATAGTCACCAGCAGTTGGCGTAAAAATTTTCCCTTCTGTACTATAATCACCGATTGCGCTTTTCTCTATTGATCTCAAATTTTTATTGAAGCCTGAAATAATATTTGCAGCATTGGTATTTTCATAAATTGCACAATCATCAACAAGCATACCGATTGTACACAGGGGCAACAAATCAACGTTTCCATATGGCTGCATAATATATTGATTATTCCACAATTTGATAAATTCCCACTGTGTATTCCCAGTAGCGGATAGATAAGTTCTACTTAAAGAAGCACTCCCTCCTGTACGGGTCTTAAAATCGTTGATTGTACCATTAGCTGCAGATAAGTTTGTTTTTTCATTTGCAAAATAAGCAGTTACAATAGAAAAGGCTCCTATCGCCGATAAACATAAAACCAATATTTTCTTCCACATAACTCTCACCTTTCCTTATTTAATACAATGAAAAGAGCATCTCCACGGATTATCCATCACTGATTACTGCTCTAGGATATCTGTTCAATGCTCTGAGAATCACTTCATCATCATATGGTTCAAAAAATATTAAAAATTTATTCAAACATATCCGCATAATGACGGTTGACCAAAATTTCATAATAGATACCGCCGGTTTTCTTTAATGAACGATACACATTTTTCATTTCATTTTGTAATCCTTCATCCAATGGTTCGATTTCCACATGGCAGTGTGCTGTGGTAACCAAAGCCTTATACGCTTCCCGTGCCGTAGTGATGATTTCCCCTCGGAACATCACCGGATCGAATGTATGCAGCGCCTGACTGGTAACGATGGTTTCTTCCTGTTGCGATGAGTGATTTGATTGGGTCAGCGCACCATAGGCAAATATACCGCCTGTTAGGATGCATACCGTCAAAGCAGCCAAACCGGCAGGATGAATTGATAACGACTTGTATCCGCTGTGAAATGCAGTGCCGGCAATTCCCAATGGACAAACTTGACCAAACTCATGCAAAAAAGCAACAGTTAACGCGACCTCCAGTGAATGCGCATGGAAATCCAATTTCACATTCTCATCTCGTTCATAACGACGAATCATCGTTTTCAACTCCGTCTTTGCGGTACTGATACGACTTTTCACCGTTCCTTCCGGAATCTCCAAAACAAACGAAATTTCCTTCACGCTCATTTGTTCAAAATACATCAAATACAACGAAGCACGCAGCTTATCCGGCAGCTGATCTAAAAAATGAAGCAGCACCTCGCGATCACTATTAAAATTCATCTCCTCCATCGGCAGCAAATAACGGCGCTCCTCTTGATTTTGCGTCATCATGAGATAATCATCATCTGATAAAGAAATGTCCCTGTTCTTTCGAAACAGCTTAGTACTCTTTGAAAATACGACTTTATTCAGCCATGCTTTAAAGAACTTCGGTTCTTTCAGTTTATGAATGGAACGATGAATCTCGATAAAGCTTTCCTGAACAATGTCTTCCGCATCCGCATCACAGTGACAGATTTTCAGCGCAATATAAAATGCCAGATTATGGTATTTTTTAAACAAATATTCTAAAGCTTCCTGATTACCGTTTTGGGCTTCTTTGACATAATATTCATCTTCAGTCCGCTGATCTTTTTTTATCATCACCGCTCAACTCCTTATATCAATCATATGTGACATTTAATTTGTTGTCAACATATTTTTTTGTTTATTTACAATAATTTATTTTTTGATATATACTTCATGATAAAACAAGGTAAAAAAACCATAAAATGGTCGATTGTAAATATCCATTTTTGTGAAACATAAGCAGGATTCAAAAATAACAAAAAAATCACCGTATTCATTGACCGTTAACATATGTAAAAAAATACGGATACTTTCCTGTGACACCACCGAAAGATCCGTATCCGTTTTTATATTATCAGACGTAAAAATCACAAATTCAGTTTTAACTGTTCAAATTCCTGTTCATTGATATAGCCGTTTTCCAGATAAACATACAGATCACGCAATTTCTCCAGATTACAGAATGAGCGCAGTTTTTCCTCTGCTTCATGATATTCGACATCAATAATTGTGCCAATTTCTTTTAACACTTCATTGGAATCGGCTTCCTTATGCGCTTCGTTCATTTCCAATAATTTATCGCGATATTCCTCAGCCAATGAAGAAAGAGCATAAGCGCTGAGCGAACCATGCACGGCGCTGCCGATCAAAGGCAATGCGCCAAGTGTTTTCCAAGATAGTTTACGACATACAATCTGATAAAGCTTTTGAGCAATCACACTGCTGGAAGCCGTTGTTAACGTGATCGCGCAATCGGCTCCGATTAGCATGACCAATAATACCTCAAGATCTTCACTTTTATTACAGCGGAAGGAATCACGGCGACCATAAAGGTAATACAATTCCTGTGACAATTTGGAAGCATGATAAGCAAACTGAGCAAAATCTACCGGTAATAAAAGCAGAGTGCTGCTTATGCCGTAAAGTGAGGTTCCCATTGACATTCCTCCGGCATAAAGACAGCGCTTTTTCATGCATTCATTACCGACCTTTGTCAGAATTTCCATTCCCACACATTCTCCAAGAGAATCGCTGTAAATAGCTCGTTCTACTTGATCACTCGGTAAATAAGGAGCCAACGCTTTACGCAAAAAAGGTTCCCGCTCAACCTTTGTCTTTTCTAAACTCAGTTTCTTTAAATCTATCCGCATCTCCTATAATTCCTCCTGGTAAGTGAATCCCAATCCCTGTACTTCTGTTGTATCCGTTACCACCACAAAGGCTTCCGGATCAATATGATGTATTAACCGATTCAATGCCGGTAATTGTTTCTTTGAAACGACAATCATAATCATCGGGCGCTGTTCTTTGGTATAGCCTCCCATAGCTTGAATGACAGTAGCACCACGATTCAGATCGGTATAAATCTTTGACATTATTTCCTCATAATGTGTTGAAATAATCATAACATTTTTTGCGTCATGTCCGCCCATCAATAAAACCTTATCAATCATAATGCCGGTTAAATAAACGGATATCAAACCGATCAAAGCAGCCTCCAAGCCATAAGTCACTATACCCAAGCATACCGTGAGACCATCAGTAATCATTACCAATGTCGGCAGTGATATTCCGGTGTATTTGTTAATGATTAACGGAGGAATATCCATACCACCCGTTGACGCTCCCGTTCGAAACACAAGTCCGATACCGATGCCGCAAAGCACGCCGGCATATACGGAAGAAAGCAAAAGACTCGTTGTGACTTGCTCATCAAAAACGGTAGTGACGATAGTCAGAAACAGCGGATAAAATATCGTACTCAATACGGTATTTAGGGCAAATTTCTTCCCCAGCAACAGAGCGCCGACCAAAAACAGCACCACCGTTAGCACATTGATCATAATGCCCGGATCAATATGAAACAACGGTTCCAACGCGACTGCAATACCGGCTACGCCGCCGCTTAATAAATGGATCGGAAGTACAAATACCCCGACCCCAATTGCCAAAATTGCATTCCCCACGATAATAAGCAAAGCGTCAAACAGTTGGTCCTTTTTGAGCAGCATCCCTTCACCGCCTTTTCCTCTGCCTATTATTATACCACCCATTCCATAAAACATAAATACAATTCCTAAAGAGAGTTTGCTTCTGTGTTGATCATTTATCTGATTCAATGATACGATAGTCTAATGATATGATTTGAGAAGAACACTTTTTGCATCACTGGAAAAAACCGCCTTAATCATCCGATTTCAAAAGGCTGTGATAGATTTCTGCGATGCACTCATGATGCTTGTTTAAATGTTGGCAGACGCATCTGTCGTTCCAATCATGAAATCTCTTACCTTATGGCTGTCATTATAATATCCGATTTCATTGTTCACTCAATCCGAAATCCCTGATTCTTACGATCATCCATTTGTGTCTGATTTACTATAAGATCATTACTGCAAAGACAAAAAAAGAACCGCCAAGCCGTAGGCGCCTGTGCGATTCACTGTTACCGGTTATTCAATGGCAATATATTTCTTTTCCGTTGCCAACGGCTCTTTCTTCGGAATGCTCACACGCAATTCACCGTTGTTGTAGGCAGCGCGAATCTCCTGTTCGCTTACTCCTTCACCAACATAAAAGCTTCGTTGGAAATTACCGCTGATTCTCTCTTGGCGAATTACATCACCTTTGCGATCTTTTTCTTCGTGCTGCGCTTTCCGCGTTGCCATAATTGTCAAATATCCGTTGCTTAATTCCATGCGAATATCTTCCTTACGGCATCCCGGCAGTTCCATATTCAACAGGTATCTTCCATCTTGTTCCATAATGTCAGTTTTCATTGATGAATCACTAAAGCCGCGAAAAACTGAAGAAGGCCAAAAATCATCAAACACATCATCAAAGAATCCGGTTGTACGTGGGAAGAATCTCATATCCATCGCCTCTTTCTTAACATTCACGCTTTGCTTCATCAAGCGCACATGAACATTCTTCCGTTAGGTTGTATTTCCTAATTACAGCTATTATTATAATCAAAAAATTAGCACTGTCAATATCTGAGTGCTAATTTTTTTCATTTTCTTAAGTTTTGCTTTGCTTACTCTGTGACAAAAAGATGAGTATGATTTTCACACTCACCTTTTAAAAACTTATTTTGTTTTTTCAATAATCTCTTTGAAGCTGTCTGCTTTTAAAGAAGCACCGCCGATCAAAGCACCGTCAATATCTTCACAAGCCATGTATTCTACGATGTTTTCCGGCTTTACCGATCCGCCGTACTGAATTCGTACCGCATCCGCTGCTTCTTTGCCATACATTTTTTCGATCTGATCACGAACGATATGGCAGCACTTCTGTGCATCTTCTTTAGTTGCGGATTTACCGGTGCCGATTGCCCAAATCGGTTCATAGGCAATTACGATACCTTTTACACATTCCGGACACAGATCAGCCAAGCTTCCGCTCAACTGAGAACGGATTACGCTTTCGGTTTCTTTCGCATCATACTGTGCTTCGGTTTCACCGATACATACGATCGGAGTAATACCCGCTTTGATCAAACGTTTTGCCTTTTTGTTCACGGTTTCATCGCTGTCGCCGAACATCTGACGGCGTTCGGAATGGCCAATGATACAGTATTTTACGCCGATTTCCTCTAACATCGGAACGCTGACTTCACCTGTAAACGCACCGCTGTCTTCAAAATGACAGTTCTCTGCGGCAATGATTAAATTTTTTGCATTTTTGATCGCATCCTGAAGCGCCAAGAAGGATGTTCCGACGCCGTAAGTAGCGCCGTCATGGCAAACGGGATCCACCTCTTTGATAAATGCCGTCGCTTCTGCGATCGTCTTATTCATTTTCCAGTTTCCGACAATGATTGGTTTTCTCATAGTTTTCTTCTCCTATTTATCCGAAATTACCGCAATACCCGGCAATTCTTTACCTTCCATGTATTCTAATGAAGCACCGCCACCGGTAGAAATGTGTGAGAATTTCTCAGCAAATCCCAACTGAATGGCCGCAGCCGCAGAATCTCCACCACCGATAACAGTCGTTGCATTCGGTAATTCAGAAATAGCTTTGCATACTTCCAATGTTCCGGTAGCGAACGGTTTCATTTCGAATACGCCCATCGGTCCGTTCCATACCACTGTTTTTGCGCCTTCCAATTCTTTGCGGTACAATTCAATTGATTTCGGTCCGATATCCAATCCCATATAATCATCAGGGATATGATAGCTATCCGCAACCATTGTATTGGCATCTTCCGCAAACTTGTCGGCACACATATTATCAACCGGCAATACCAGTTTACCATTGGCTTTTTCCAAATATTCTTTTGCCAAATCAATCTTATCTTCCTCTAACAAGGACTGGCCGATATTAGCACCCTGTGCTTTTAAGAACGTATAAGCCATGCCGCCGCCAATCAAAACCTTATCGGCTTTTTTCAACAAATTGTCTACAACAGCGATCTTATCGGAGACTTTCGCACCACCGATAATTGCGACAAACGGACGTTCCGGTGTATCGACAGCTGCCCCCAACATCTTCACTTCTTTTTCTACCAAGAAGCCTAATGCATTGGGAAGAATGGAAGGAATACCGGCTGTTGATGCATGCGCTCGGTGAACCGAACCAAACGCATCCTCTACGAATAAATCACCCAAGGAAGCCCAGTATTTGGCCAATTCCGGATCATTTTTACTTTCGCCTTTCTCATAACGAGTGTTCTGCATCAATACGATTTCGCCATCCTGTAATGCCGCAACAGCATTTTCCAGTTCCGCACCACGCGTTACCGGAACAAAAGTTACTTTCGTATCCACCAACTCGCTCAATCGTTCGGCAACACAACGCAAATCATTCTTTGCCTTGTCTTCTTCCGTTTTAACCTTGCCTAAATGTGACATCAAAATGACTTTGGCGTTATTCTCTACCAAGTACTTGATTGTCGGCAAAGCCTGAATGATACGATTGTCATTTGTGATTTTACCGTCTTTGCGGGGAACGTTGAAGTCACAACGAACAATGACCCGTTTTCCGGCAACATCTAAATCTTTAACAGTTCTTTTTGCCATAATAAAAATCCTCCTTTAATAACGCTTTCATTATAACACCATCTGCCCTTTTAGTAAACGAAAAACAACACTTTCCCCCACAGCGTTTTCACCATATTGATCATCTTTTTTGCTCTCGCCACATTGCTTCATTTCATAAGTGTCCAAAACAAAATCCGCCGTATCTTCCAAAAGCATTTGTATTCATTCAGGCCTCTATTGTTCACTCCATTAATAATTGTTCAACACCGATGAACCGCCCTTAGGCTGCACCGAAATGATTGTTGCCAAATATCCATAAATTTGTAAATCAACCCGAAAAAGCCGCTATTCCCTCGCTTCCAGAACCGTGATAAAATAGCAGAAACGAAGCAAGAAATGGGCATTGACGGAGGTGAACTGTAAAATATGGTATGGTTGAGTCCAAGAGATTACGAAAGGCAAGAATACGTGGAATTGAGGTTGAATGCACCAAAAGGTGAAAAAAAATTATTGGCGTTTAATCCCCTTAAAATCTCTGATACGCCTGATTGGAATCCGATGTGGGAAGAATGGCACTGTTATAGAAGTCCTTTAAGGATTTATAAGCAGGATAATGAACTTTTAGTTGATTATATCAACAAAATATATCCTGTCTTGGACGCATTCGACGGAACACTTGTACAGAAATTTGATGTCTGCTTTGATAATTGGATCGGAAAAAGCGATTGGATAAGAATCATTTTCGAAATAGAAAAGGACTTAAAATCTGTTTTGGATGGGGAAAGAACTTTTTTAACCGAATTTCTTGAATGGCTAAAAGAAGCTCTTAAACATACGTCTATTATTGTAGTTGAGGGAAACTTATAAATACCTGCATATTTATCAAACAGACAGAAGCGCATAGAACTATCCATACAAGAGCGATTGAAGACCTGCATGTGGAATATGGCTTGACGCCGGAGGCTTTTGCCCTTAACTCAAGTTCAAACTTTTAGTCAAGGCGCTGTATGATAATTATGACATTTCTTTTTTATCCACATGATTCTTTAAAATAGCAGCTAAAAAAGCCGATAAAATCCCTGCCAAAACCGTACTCCGCCAAATCATTATCTGCCCGCCGAGCAAAGGCGGCAGAAGGAGCATAAGCATTAGCATAAACAGCGGCATGGGATAGCGTATTGAAAGAACCCCCTTATATCACTAGTTTGTTTCATATCTTTTTTACCTCCTAATGATTTGTTGCAAAGTTTTTCAAATAAAGCCATATTCTCTCATTTAGCTGCTGCATACGCTCCATACGTATACCCTCTATTACAGACAGCTCCACTTTCCGCAACTTGGCAACAATGGTATCTGCGTATTCTTTTCCTGCTTTCATCTGTAACTCCTTCAAGAAAGTTAGAATCCGCAAAACCATGTCTCTTTTTATTAATACATTCCTCTATATTCCCCCCCATAAATATGATAAAATGAAAGCATTAAGTAGGAGGGTTTATCATGTCCCAATTCAAAGAAAAATTCATCGAACTATATCAAAAGCATATTCACAGAGAAGGTGCTGATAAATTACTGGAATATTTATGCGGGCCTCAATCGGATTTTTTCACGGCCTCTGCCAGCACAAGATTCCATGGTTCTTATAGCGGTGGCTTGGTTGAGCATTCCTTAAATGTATATCATTGTTTAAATGATTATCTTACACGGGAACGGGTACAAAAGCTGTATCACATGAACTACGATGAAGAAACGATTGCCATTGTGGCATTACTCCATGATATTTGTAAAATCAACTGCTATAAAATCGGAATTCGCAATAAAAAGATTGACGGTGCGTGGAAACAGGTGGAAGTGTTTGAATTTCAGGATGACCTGCCCTATGGTCACGGAGAAAAGAGCGTCTATATCATCACCGGATTCATGCGTTTAACCCGTGAAGAAGCCTTTGCGATACGTTATCACATGGGATTTTCCAATAACGATAACCCCGGTAATGTCGGTTACTCCTTTGAACACTATCCGCTTGCCTTTGCCCTAAGTACAGCCGATATGGAAGCAACCTACTTTCTCGAACATGCGGGATAAGATTGTCGAAGTTTTGACAATATGCGAACATTCAAAAAACGGATCACTGCAAAGCGTGTCCGTTCTTTTTCTTTTAAATGCTTGGATCAGTTATCTTTCCGTTTAGCAATTATAGATTAATTTTTTAACCTGTTCCCATCGAAATTCGTTTCTTCCGAAATGACCGTAACAAGCTGTTTGTTTATAAATCGGCCGACATAAGTCCAATTCTTTAATAATATTGGAAACTTCGAAATTGAAATTATTTTCGATGATCGCCAACAGTTCTTCATCGGATTTCACGCCGGTGCCAAACGTTTCCACCATGATGGATACCGGTTTTGCCTTTCCGATCGCATACGCAACCTGTACTTCACATTTGCGAGCCAGCTTTGCCGCCACAATACTTTTTGCAACATAACGGCAATAGTAAGCCGCACTGCGATCGACCTTACTGGGGTCCTTACTGGAGAAGCACCCACCACCGATACGTCCCATTCCGCCATAGGTATCGACAACAATTTTTCTTCCGGTAGTACCGCTGTCCCCAAAGCTTCCGCCAATCACAAAGCTACCGCTGGGATTGATAAAGTATTTGGTATTTTCATCCACCAAACTCGGGTCAACCACTTCTTGAACGACCTCTTTCATGACAAGATCGGCAATTTCTTTCTGTGACACGCCTTCTGCGTGCTGTGTAGAAACCACAATCGTATCAATGCGTTTTACATGATCGTTTTCATACTCTACTGTGACTTGTGTTTTACCGTCCGGTTTCAAAATCGGATGAGTTCGCCGCACATCACTTAAACGCTTTGCCAATCGGTGTGCATAATCAATCGCTGCCGGCATTAAATTCTCCGTATCGTCACATGCATAGCCAAACATCAGCCCCTGATCGCCGGCCCCTATTTCCTCATTACCGTGAACCACTGCTTGATGAATTTCATTGGATTGACGATTAACCTTAACCATGACATGATAAGTTTCTTCATAACCAATTTCACGAATGGTATCCAATGCAATCTTTTCATAATCAATGGTTGCCTTGGTTTCCGCTTCTCCGTAAATCAGCACAAAATCATCTTTAATGGTGCATTCCACTGCCATTTTACTGGCAGGATCCTGTGTCAATGCCGCATCCAGAATACTGTCCGCAATCTGATCACAGATCTTATCCGGATGACCTTCCGTAATACTTTCGGATGTAAACAACTGTTTATTCATACTCGTACCTCCATAAAAAAGCCCTCTGACAAGAGAAGGCTTGCATATATAAATCCATCTCTTATCGTTGTCAGCAGTACCACCTTGTCCTTACGGCAGGTTGGTGTGGGATCAAGCGAGCTGACTCTCTAACCCAACTCTTGATAAAAAGGCTATTTATATTTAATCACAAAGCAATAAAAATTGCAATAAGAATCGAATAATTTTACCTTGATAGAGACACCTTGACACGATACACAAATAATAATCCTCTTTACCAAAAAATAAAACCACACAGTATTTATAAAAGAACAAGCTCTTTCTTTTCTAAAAGAAAATCTATAATATTCATATGAACAATTCCGTTTCTGCTCATATCCACTTTATCTAAAGATAAAACATATAGATTTTCCGCATCTTCGAATTCCGGTAATCACTTTAATGAAATCTCTTTTTTTATATTTGTCAATTTCTATTTGGACAACTTAAATTTTTTGTAGTTTGTTCAAATAGAAATTGACAAACTCCGGCACCAAGCATCGATCATCGATTATTAAATCGCTCTCACAAATGCCGAGCATATTCATCACGGTAAAAGAAAAGCCGATAGATTTCTATCGACTTTGTCGTTGTTGTTTCTTATGCTTTTCCGGCAGAACCGAATTGCTTCATCATCGCAACAACTTTTGCCTGCATTGCATCAGCACCCGGTTTTAATAATTTACGCGGGTCATAGCCTTTGCCCTGCTGATCTTTTCCGGCTTCAATGTATTCACGTGTTGCGGCCGCAAATTCCAACTGTAATTCGGTATTAACATTGATTTTCGAAACACCCAAAGTGATAGCTTTGGCGATCTGATCGGCAGGAATACCGGAACCGCCGTGTAATACTAACGGTTTGCCGTTGGTTACATTCTGAATTTCTCCCAAACGATCGAAATTCAAGCCAGCCCAATCAGCCGGGTATTTACCATGAATGTTACCGATTCCGGCTGCTAAGAAATCAACGCCCAAGTTGGCAATGGTTTCACATTCTTTCGGATCAGCCAATTCACCCATAGAAGCTACACCGTCTTCTTCACCACCGATGCCGCCGACTTCACATTCGATAGAGCAGCCTTTGCTGTGAGCCAATGCAATCATTTCTTTGGATTTTTCCAAGTTTTCTTCAAACGGATAATGAGAACCGTCAAACATAACGGAAGTAAATCCGGCTTCGATACAAGCCTTTGCGCCTTCATAAGTACCATGATCCAAATGTAGTGCAACAGGAACGCTGATGCCTAAGAAATCATGAATTTCGCGAACCATCGCAACGACGGTTTTAAAACCGCACATATACTTTCCTGCGCCTTCGGAAACGCCTAACATAACCGGTGATTTTGCCTCTTCGGCAGCCAGCAGGATTGCTTTGGTCCATTCCATGTTGTTGATGTTGAATGCACCGACAGCATAATGGCCGGCATGTGCCTTGTTGATCATTTCAGTTGCAGATACTAATGCCATAAACTTCATTCCTCCTTGTTCTTTTACAAGTCTATTTTACTTCATTTTCTTCACTTTGAAAAGGTTTATCCTATAATTTCATCATTTTTATCCGATGGTTTATGGAAAACGATATGTTATTGAAACCTCACCACAAAATCATCTTGATAAATTGATAAAACAATAGTAATGCACTACGATCTCCGTAAAAAAGTTCGCTGTGCCTTACATCACAGCGAACTGAAATGAAAATAGTCTTTATGCGTTTTATTTCGTCCATTCATTCATGGCATTTTGATACGCCTTGGTTTTTTCATGAGCATCAGCGATATCCTTGCCCTTTACACAATAATAGAATTTACACTTCGGTTCGGTACCGCTGGGACGAATAGCAATCCAACTACCGTCAGCCAAATAGTACTTTAATACATCCGATTTGGTAAAGCCGCAAAGTTCGCTTTCTTTTCCGTTTTCCACAATCCGGCATTCTTTATAGTCTTCAAAACGAATCACCTTTTCATCGGCAATCGCTTCCGGCTGTGCTGTACGCAATGTTGTCAAGATTTCCTGAATGCGTGCAGCACCTTCCTGTCCGGCCAACGTCAAGGATGTCTGACTTTCCTCATACGCACCGAATTCTTCGTATAAGCCATGCAGCACATCAACTAACGTCTTGCCCTGTTCCTTGTAGAAACAAGCAGCTTCGGCCAGCATCAAACATGCCTGTGGTGCATCTTTATCACGAACAAACGGTTTGATTAAAGAACCATAGCTTTCCTCATAACCGAAAACATATTGTTTTTCATTATTGATCTCATATTTCGCTACTTTTTCACCGATGAATTTAAAACCGGTCAATGTCTTTTCGGTTTCCACTCCGTATTTTGCCGCAATCTTTTCACCCAAGTCGCTGGTAACAACCGTGTTAAACATTACCGGATGCGGTGGCATCATGCCTTTTGCCTGTAATTGTGAAAGAATGTATTCAATCAGCACCGATCCGCTCTGATTACCGGTCAAGACCTTATATTCTCCATCATGCAGCACACCGACACCCATACGATCGGCATCAGGATCACAGACGAGAATGATATCCGCCTGCTCGCGTTTTGCGTACTGCAAAGCCAACTCATAAGCGCCTTTTTCTTCCGGGTTAGGAGTCGGCGTATTGGAGAAGTCAGGATCCGGTGTACATTGTTCCTCTACCGCCACAAACTGATAGCCCAAACGCGTATAAATTTCCTTTACCGGAATATTCGCTGTACCGTGTTCCGGTGAGAAGACGATCTTTACTGCTTTTTTATTCACATCCGGATTTAACTGAATGCTCAAAACGTTCTTATAATATTCTTCATCCACATCTTTACCGATCATGGTAATGAGTGCTTCCTGCTCCTCAGATGGATTAGCGGTGATGGCCAATTCATCTTCAATCGCATTTACGCGATCAATCACCTGCTGGGCAAGTGCAGGAACCAGCTGGCATCCCTTTTCATCATATAACTTATATCCGTTATATTCTCGCGGATTATGACTTGCGGTAATCATAATACCACCGAAACAATGGAAATGACGCACCGCAAACGACAATTCCGGTGTCGGCCGCAGTGACTCAAACACATAAGAGCGGATGCCGAATGTCGCTAATACCCGAGCGCTGTCCATGGCAAATTCCTGTGACATATGACGATTGTCGTAGCCGATCGCCACGCCGCGCTGTTTGGCCTCTTCACCATGCTCACTGATATATTGTGCAAAGCCCACGTTTGCTTTACGAATCGTATGCAGATTAATTCGGTTGGTACCCGGCCCCAAGATTCCCCGCATACCGGCTGTGCCGAAGGCAATTGTTGTATAAAAACTATCCTGCTTTTCTTTTTCATCCATATTCATTAACGGTTCCTTATAAGACGGATCCAAATTCGGATGGTTTAACCATCGTTCATATGCTGCTTGAATCATTTTGCGTAGTCCTCCTCTAACTTTACCATCATTATACTATTTTGTTAGCGCTTTCGCAATGCCGCACCGGCGAAAAAAAAGATGGCCTTTTGCCATCTTTCCGTATTAGCCGATAATTTTCTGCGCGCGCAGCACTTCTTCGATTGCAGCGATCGCAGCATCTTCGTCATCACCGTTGCAAGTAATAGTGATTTCAGAATTTGTCGGGATACCCAAAGACATAACACCCATAATGGATTTCATGTTTACTTCACGACCTTTAAAAGCCACGTTGACTTCACATTTGAATTTGCTGGCAGCGTTTACGGCAACGGTTGCCGGACGTGCATGCAAACCAACCGGATCAATAACGGAAACTGTAATTTGCTTCATTTTCTATATTCCTCCTGTTTTACTTAGTTCTACGTCTTCTATTTTAAACCATTTTGGTAACACTTACAATGCTTTCTTGACTTTTTTTCTAAGTTTTTCGTATTTTAGCCGGTGATTCACAGCGCTTACATCATAAAATCAATCAGCGAATCTGCTTTAAGAAATCTTTCACATCCATTACCGGTATACCTGAGCGTTCCAGCATTTGGACAAAGATGCCGTTTCCCTCTATCAATACAGCGTCAAAATTACCGCTGTAACGCATACCTTTGCCGCAGGAAGGACTGCGCGATTGCAAAATTGCCAGATCAATTTGTTCGCTTTGAGCAATGGCCAGCGCTTGTAATGCGCCGTCATAGAATTGTTCACTCACATCAACGTGATCACAATTAATCACTCGATCGTCCTTGATTTCCGCACAGGCTCGCGGTGTCGGCAATCCGCCTAACACTTCCGGGCAAACGCAAACATATTCTTTATTTGCTAAAAATTCCACAAGTTCTTCACAAAGGTTATTTCCACCATTATATTTGCAGTTAATCCCAAACAGACAGGAACTGACAAGATACTTCATTCTTCATCATCCTTATTTCTCATTCTTTCCCCTACTCATAATCATATAGGGTGCTTTCATAATCCTCTTCATTTAAATAATGATAATCATCATCGGTTAAAATCAGTTCTTCCACATAGAACAGCGTATCGTACCAAACATTCAAATCTCCTTGTAAATCATTGCCACGCACATTCAAATAACACAAATCTTCCATCGTTTGAATTCCCCTAAGACTTTCAATCTCATTATATTCCAAATTGATACGCGTTAAATTCGACAGTTGAAATAACGGGAAAATATTATCAATTTGATTATAACCGAAATCAGCTTCTGTGAGTACTTCCATATGCCGCACAAAATTCAGATTATCAATATGGTTATGATCGACAACCAAAATTTCTAAATGAAATAAATTGGCAATCGGTTCCCCGCTTTGAATTTCACAATAGCTCGCCCGAAGTAATTTCAGCTTTTCGAGATAAGCGATCGGTGAAATGTCAGACAGCGGACAATTACTGATATCCAACACTTCCAAGTTGACCAAATCACGCAGTGAAGAAATCGATAGTAACGGATTATCACTCAGTTTTAATCGCCGCAAATGCGGTACATATTCCAAACCCAACAAGGAGACTAACGCATTGGCATGAACATCCAGCTGAACCAAACGAGGAAAAAAACGCAGAAATGACAAATCCTCAATCTGCGTATTTACGATTGTCAATTCCCGAACACTTTCCAACGCTTCTTCCCGCAATTTCCGGCCGAAGCGGCCGTTGCCAAACTGCCCCAGCAGCATCTCATACAACTGCGGATCTTCAATTCCGTTGGCATCATTGGAAATGATCCCCATGCACATCGTCCTTTCCCTTAGGCAAATTATACCATGAATCCCCTCTATTTTGCGATGGTTTTTTTTATTCTTCAGCGAATGAAAACAAGCAGTGAAACAAAGTGAATATATAGTCTTTATTTTTTTCATTGATTTGACATAATTTCATCAAGCACGCCATCATGAAAACCATATTCCTTAAGCACTGAGGAAATCTAATGTTCCATCCAAAGCCGCAAACACAAAAAACGTGTAGAAACGATCGAATAAACCATCAATACTAAAAGTGAGAATCGTATCATTTGACTTATCAAATCATCACCAAAATATTTCCGTTGATCACTCTGATATACTCTTTGCCTCTAAAACCGATGACAATATGCTTTTATTCATCATCAGAATGATGACGGCTTTCCATAAAAAGATGGAGAATGCCACATAGAATGCCGCCGATTGGAAACAGAATCCATGCCTTTGCCCATGCATCAAACAAGAAAGATAAAATAAGATAACCGCCGGTCGCGACCAACATAATCATGCCGGCATACAATCCAAAAGTTTCTTCCTGTTGCTTTTGTTTTTTATGATCCGCTGATTGGGGCAGCGTCTGATCCATTTTTCCCTTGCGCATGCCGAAATAAACAAAAATACAGACGGCAAAAGTCACAAGCAGCATAAATGTTCCGTTTGCGAATGATTCATCCCCATTTGCGTCCAAAAGCTGCTGGGCAATCATTCCGAAAAGGATAAGTCCTACACCAAGACATATCGCGATCGTAAATTTTCGCTCAAATGACGCGATTTCTTCCTCTCCGTATAAGCCTTGCGGAATCTGCGGATGCCGTCGATCAAAGAATGACTTTTTCATCCCCATAAATACAAAGCATATAACACCAATCAATACAAAGGTTAAAAACATCGCATCCAAAACCGATTCTTCCTGTGCATGCTGAGCGTTATCAAGAAAATTGTACATGGTCATTCCCAATAAGATCATACCTACTCCGATTGTTGTCAAAACCGCTTCCATACGTGTTTGTTTTTCATATTCTGCTTTACTGATCAGCGGTTCCTCTTTCATGTCTCCTTTTAACAAATCATCCAGTGTGCAGTGAAACAATTCACACATTTGTAACAGCTTATCCAACTCCGGCATCGCACTGCCGTTTTCCCATTTACTAACGGATTGGCGTGATACCTGTAAGTGTTCCGCCATCTCCTCCTGAGACATTCCGCGCTGTTTGCGCAATTCTTTAAGATTCGCTTCAAATTTCATATTGATCACCTGTTCTTTCCGCCTCCATTCTAACAAAGCACGTGTGTGGACACTACCAAGTTAAGCGTGCATTTTGTCAAATCTTGTCAACCGGCACTTTACATTTGCCTATTTTAACGACTTTTCATCGTATTTTAAGAACACATAATGCGTTTCATCAGAACTTTCACTGTGAAATTGCCATCCGTCTTCCTGAAATCTCTTTAATGATTGCGGATCGTTGATCCGCTGCTTCATCATCATTCTCACCATTTTTCCTCGGGCGATTTTTGCATGGGTCGCAATGGTTTTGACGGTATGATTCTTCACTGTGCGAAATTCAATATTGATACAGCGTTCCTCATCTTTAAAATAAGGCATAACGGCTTGTGCATACTCACGGCTCGCCAAGTTGATATAAATGCCGTCCTCACAATCTTGACGCATTTCCTGCATCATGGCATCACTCCAATAAGTATATAAATTCCCGATTCGCTCTGTGATATCCTTTGCCTGCATTTCCAAGCGATAAGGATAAATGCTGTCAAGCGGGCGTACCATGCCATAGAAGCCGGAAAGAATACGTAAGTGCTGTTGCGCAAAGCGCAAATCATCATCGCTCCAATCGGAAACATTCATCGCATGAAAGGCCAGACCGCTATACGTTAACAATGCATGCGAACCGTTATCGTCAAAGCGTACATGTTGTAACAGTTCCTGAACGTGCAAGGCCATTTTGGCATTGACATTCATCACATTCATTATGGTTTCATCATTCCAATTCTTCAGGATTTGCCACAATTCTTCTGCTTCTACGCAAAACGGAGGCAGACTCATCGGCAAAGAGGCACGCTGTGGTTTCATGTTTTTGGTCGGTGCGATAAAAGTGATCATAAGTATTCCTTCCTTTTCGTTTATTATTGTAATATTGAAGCTTTACGGCGTCAAATGAAAACAGCACCGAAGTGCTGTTTGTAGCGAATGTTTATTTTACTTTGGCATCGATGGTATCATCTTTCACGACCACATCATGAGCACCGCCTTCAACGATACTCGTAGAAGACACCAAAGTCAGTTTGGCATTTTTCTGTAATTCGGCAATCGTCAAGCAGCCGCAGTTGCACATCGTATGCTTAACCTTACTTAAAGTCATCTGGACGTTGTCCTTTAAGGAACCGGCGTAAGGTACATAGGAGTCTACGCCTTCCACAAAGGAAAGCTTGTTGGCTCCGCCCATATCATAGCGCTGCCAGTTACGAGCCCTGGCGCTGCCTTCGCCCCAATATTCCTTCATGTATGTACCGTTAATCGTAACTTTTTGCGTTGGTGACTCATCAAAGCGAGAGAAATAACGTCCGAGCATTACAAAGTCTGCGCCCATGGCCAATGCCAACGTAATATGATAATCATGAACAATACCGCCGTCCGAACAAATCGGAATATAAATCCCGGTTTCACGATAATATTCATCACGTGCCTTGGCTACATCAATGGTGGCAGTCGCCTGACCGCGGCCGATACCCTTTTGTTCACGAGTAATACAGATCGAGCCGCCGCCGATTCCGATCTTGATAAAATCTGCCCCGGCCTCTGCCAAGAACCGAAAGCCTGCCGCATCTACAACATTACCGGCGCCGACTTTTACCCGATCGCCGTAACGATCGCGAATCCATTTCAGTGTTTGTCGCTGCCATTCGCTGAATCCTTCACTGGAGTCAATACATAATACATCGGCTCCTGCCTCTACCAAAGCCGGAACGCGCTCTTCATAATCGCGAGTATTAATACCGGCACCGACAAGATAGCGCTTTTGTGCATCCAATAACTCGTCGGGATTTTCTTTATGGGAATCGTAATCTTTACGGAAGACAAAGGCCACCAAGTGCTGTTCATCGTCCACGATCGGTAATTGGTTTAATTTATGATCCCAAATCATATCGTTACATTCACTTAAGCTCATTCCTTCTTTACCGCAGATCATTTTCTCAAACGGCGTCATGAAATCGGCTACTTTAGTTTGCGGATCCATGCGGGAAACACGATAATCACGACTGGTCACAATCCCAATCAGCTTACCATTCGCACTGCCATCCTCCGTGACTGCCATCGTTGCGTGTCCGCTTTGTTCCTTAATGGTTAAAACATCTGCCAAGGTCGCATCAGGTTTCACATTGGAATCGCTGAATACAAATCCGGCTTTCGTTGCCTTAACCCGCCGTACCATCGCTGCCTCATTCGCTACCGTTTGCGAGCCGTAGATAAAAGAAATACCGCCCTCACGAGCCAATGCACAGGCCATTTTTTCTCCGGATACCGACTGCATAATCGCCGATACCATCGGAATATGTAAGGTCATAGGGCATTCTTCTTCACCCTTGCGATATTTTACCAGCGGTGTATGTAATGATACGTTTTGCGGTGTCGCTTCCTTTGAAGAATAACCTGGAACCAACAAATATTCACTGAAAGTCCGAGATGGTTCATCAAAAATAAATGCCATAATCGATTCACTCCTTTTTCCTTATTTCCCCTGATCACTATGATGATAGTTTTATTTATTATAAGGATTTCAGCATGAAAAATCAAGGCAAAATGAAAATTTTTTCAATCCCTTTTTGATCCCGCAGGGAAATGACTGTCAATGCGTAAAAGCCGCTTATTTACGGCTTTTTACGTCATGGATATCAATATCGGATCACGATGGGATAACCTTGTTAAACGGCCTTTCCCTTTCTATGAGCGCAAGCGCAACAATGCCAGTACCAATAAAAGACAACCGCTGATCCAAGACACATCACCATGAATATGACGCAGCCACCGACGTCCCAATAAACTTCCGGCTAAAATCACCGCCACTCCGATCACAAATGACAGGATCAGTAATAAGGGAATGTTGATGCTTCCGATGCCGTAAGCCAAGCCACTGGCCAATGAATCCAGCGACAATGCCACTCCCAAATAAGCAGCCTCTTTCCCGCTGATTTCCTTGGAATGATCCTGATCTGCTTTGGTTTCATCCAGAAAAATGTCAATAACGAAAGAGACACCCTTCAAGCGAATAATAAGCGGCTGCTGCTTATGACGATTGACATAATGCTTGAGCTGCGCCTGAAATAAATGAGATACTCCCAATGCACATAAAATGGCAAAACTCAGCCATTTTCCGAAGGCTGGCATTAACAGCTGCGACAAGGATCCGGCCAATATAACGGATATTCCCAGTAATAATGTTCCGCAAAATGCAATAACACATACGGATTTCAACGGAATGCGAATGCGTTCGATGCCATATGCTGCGCTCATAAAAAAGCTGTCACAGCAGGTAGCCAATATGAGCAGGATCATATCCGTCATAGATTTCTCCCCCTCTCTTCCATCCATCCTATGACAGCGATGCTTTATGAGGGTGGGCAAAAACCCCACTCATGTTCACCGTTCAGAAGTCTGCCGTTCTCAAAGTAATCAATCACGATCAAATAAACCAATCCGATCCGCCACGGGCATGATTCTTTTGATTGTAGTATTGCGGGCAATAAATATTATTGGAAGTCTGAGGGGCATTAGAACGATAAGCACCATAGCCACGATACGGAGATTCAATAGCGATACCACTAATCAAGGCATATTGTGAGCCTGTTGTTTTCAAAGCGTGACCGCCCTCGCAAAATAACATTGATTCCATCAACGCAGCGCTGTTTGCCGTTTCGTATTGGCGGCGATATGCACTGATATTTACTTGAGGTATTTGCATAAACTGCCTCCTTTCTCTCTTACTCTATGCATTAAAAACATTTTGATATCCACGCATAACCGTACTTGACAACATCATTATAATATAAATAGGAGTGATGACGATGTTAAAAGAATTATGGGAACGCCAAAGCATCCGCAAGTATCTAAATAAACCTGTGGAACCGGAAAAAATCGAAGAATTGTTACGGGCGGCAATGAATGCCCCGACAGCACGCAACAGTCAGTCTTGGCGATTCTTGGTTGTAACCGATCGAAACGCATTAGACACTATGACGGATTTACAGCCATATACCGGAATGATGAAAACCGCCGCATGCGCCATTATCGTCATGGGTGATCGGAATGCATCTCAACCCGATGAATATTTATATGTGGACAGTGCGGCAGCGATTGAAAATATCTTGATTGAAGCCGTGCATCAACAACTCGGTACGTGTTGGTGTGCCATCGGACCGAATCCGGATCGAATTGAGAAATTCCGGCGCTATTATCGAATAGATAAAGATTTGATACCGATTGCCGCTGTCGCTGTCGGTTACAGCGCAGAATCCAAGCCGAAGGAAGATCGTTACGATCCGCAAAAGGTATCTTGGTTTCCACCCTTCGCTGAAAGCGACAATCATTTCACAAAATAGTTCATTCAAAAGCCCACAAGGGCTTTTTTCTGAAGCCGCTATATTTACTTCAAACAAAGCATTTTATCGCAAACTTCTTGGATTGCCCAACACATTGTGAAAAAACATAACACAATAAAGAGGATGGTCACCTTTGCCTTTATATTCACTATGACATGAGATTAATAATCATTTCGGCTCGGTGATATTCTTGTTTTCCTTTTGAAGCGTGATATAATAAGTTCACTGCCTAAGGGAGGATTCCTATGGAAATTTGCACTGATGTCATTCAAAGCTATTTACAAGGTAAAATACCGATGACAAATTCATGGTTTTATGCTTATACCAATGGTGTGACATCCATCGCAGCGACACGACAAGAGGTGTGTGCACGCTTATTAGAAGAATGTGAGAATTATCGAGATTTTCCCCTATGGAATCATGATTTGATTACTGCCCTTTTTATGGATTATGATCACCGGCTGAGGGAAGTCGTACTTCTGCCGATTGTCGGTTCTCATCCGAATTTTGATGCTGCTGTGATTGAACATAAAGGGAAATTTTTCTTATTGATTGATTTGCTTAACATTGCTGACTATACGCAAAGTGTAAAGGAAATGTGCTATATTCTACATAATTTGTGCCATATACATTTATTGCGCTATTTATTTTTGCAGCGCTTCCCTAAACCAACACAGTCCCTATCATTACTGAATTATCGCTTTTTCTGTGAAGGATTTCTTCTCTATTTGGCATGGAATGAAGACATCACGTCTTATGTATTCCATACTCCTGCGTATCACTCCATTAAGCAAAAGTCCTTTCAACACTTATATCAGGCATTGTTAATGGAGGAAACAAAAAGAAAGCAGCTCCTACAAGTACTTAATCATGTCGATCTATGGGATCGTTTCCCGGATATCGCCGGAATGTTTTTCTGTGATGATGTCTTTCATCGTCAAGGAACGGACGGTTTGCGCACTTATTTTTCCTTTGGATGGCAAGACAGTGCCAACCGACTGTTTCCTGATTTAAATTAAATAATGATGAATGCAGCATAAATACAAAAAAAGCCTCACGGCTTTTTTATTTTACTCTGTCACTTCGATTTCAACGCTTTTCTTCGCTTGATTGCCACTGGAATCCTCAATATAACAATAGATACTCTGCTTACCTACCTTACCGGTATCCACACTGTCACAATGAAGTGACTTTTTTAATAATGCTCCACTATCATAGTTATCACTCATTTCCGGTTTCAGCCTTTCCAGATTTTCTTCATTCCAAGTGAGAACTACATCTTTCTTCACCTGAAATCCTACCAATGAAAGCTTCGGCGGTTCTTCATCCACAATGTGAATGGAAAGTTCCAGCTCATATTCGGGAAATTGAAAAGTTGCCGTACCTACCTTTGTGGTATCAATGCGGGCCCCTGTTTTTATCTTGGATCGATCTTCCTTACTCAGTGTCTCACCATCTTTTAACAAATAATCCAGCGGATCAAACTCACGATCATTGACGGAAATCGTAACTTCATTTTGCGATAGCGTATAAACACTTTTGTCCTTGCATCCGCCTAATAACATCAAGCCGACCAAAAGACTGCCATATACCATTCGTTTCATCATCTCACTCCTAATCGATACTCTTATTATAACAAAAACCACACCGTTTGACTTCGATTCCTGCAAATTTTATCGAAATATTCTTTCCTTTATCGGATAACTGATACAGAAATACGATTGATATAAAAGTCATATAAGCCTCTGATTGACGGTAATGTTCTTTGCGAAAGGTAGAAACGATGAATTCTTTGTGGGGAATCAATCGTTTGTCTTGCCAAAAGCGTTGATTTGTATTATCATATTGGCATACGGAGGTCATTCTATGCGCATGAGTGTTTATTTCTATTATTACGGATAGTTCCTACTGAAATCCATTCGGCGCATGGTTATTTTTGTTTTCAATAGGACACACAAAAGCATCGTGAATTTTGAAACGGTGCTTTTTTCATAAAGGAGGAATCATAATGATACTGCATATGAATTTAGGAGAACACAGCTATGATATTCATCTGGAACACGGTTGTCTACACCGAATCCATAAAATGATCTCATTACAACGTAATGTACTTATCATAACAGATGAAGGAGTACCTGATGAATATGTAAAGATCATATCCGACCAATGCGATGATCCTATCGTCCATACAGTGAAACAAGGAGAAGGCTCAAAATCATTTCCCGTCTATCAGGAATTGTGTCAGGAGCTGTTGCGGCATCACTTTTCCCGTAAAGATCTCATTGTGGCGTTGGGCGGCGGTGTGGTCGGAGATTTATCCGGATTCGTTGCAGCGTCCTACATGAGAGGAATTGACTTCATTCAAATTCCCACCACAACATTATCACAGATTGATTCTTCCATCGGCGGGAAAGTAGCCATCAATCTGGATGGCGTGAAAAATATCATCGGTGCTTTTTATCAGCCCAAAGCCGTATTTATTGATCCTGATACTCTTATCACACTGCCCAAACGCCATTATTACAATGGACTGGTGGAAGCACTCAAAGCCGGGTTGATTGCGGATTCTAAGCTCTTTTCGTTATTTGAACAAGATCATATCGAGGATCATTTAGATGAAATCATCGCCAAAGCATTGGCTGTCAAAAAGAATGTTGTCGAACAAGATGAAAAAGAACAAGGATTGCGTAAAATACTGAATTTCGGTCATACGATCGGACATGCGATTGAATCCTGTCATCATCTTCATGATTATTATCACGGAGAATGCGTTGCCTTTGGCATGATGTATTTTATCGATGATTCCGATTTAAAACAACGAGTCGCTAAAATATATGATCGTCTAAACATGCCTTCGTTGGTAACGAAAGACTATGACCAATGGTTAAATGTGATGCGTAATGATAAAAAAGCCGATCACAATACCGTGGATACCATATGGGTACGATCGCTTGGAAACGCAGAGGTTGTTCCCATGACATTAGCAGAAATTGCCTCATTCATGGAGAAAAGCTTATGAAAAATACAATCGGAAGACATATCAGCTGTACCATTTTCGGCGAGAGCCACGGAAAAGCCATTGGAGTGACGCTCGATGGTTTACCGGCCGGCATCCGCATTGATGAAGACTGGATCGCTATGCGTTTAGAACAGCGCAAGGCCAAAGGGCGCATTTCCACCCAGCGTCATGAACCGGATCAGCCGATCATCGTCAGTGGCGTATTTGAAGGCTTTACAACCGGTACACCGTTAACGATACTGATGGAAAATAAGGCTCAGCATTCACAGGATTATGAAAAAACCAAAAATCGCTTGCGGCCATCTCATGCGGATTACAGCGGCGACATCAAATATTTCGGATATCAGGATTATCGCGGCGGCGGACACTTCAGCGGCCGTATCACTGCCCCATTAGTAGCAGCCGGCGCCATTGCCCAGCAGATTTTAAAAGCCAATGGCATTGAATTAGGTACTCATATTCGTTGTTGTCACGGCATTGAGGATTGTGCTTTTGCATCACAGGAAACATTGCTGGAAGAACAGCTGCACAAATTGGAAACGATCGACTTTCCGGTTCTGGATGAAAGAAGCGCTCAACGGATGAAAGAAGCCATAGAAGCAGCAGCAGCCGATGGCGACAGTGTCGGCGGCATTCTGGAAAGTGCTGCGATTCATGTACCCGCAGGACTGGGAGAACCGTTCTTCGATTCCATGGAAAGTGTGATCGCTCATTATCTTTACAGTATCCCGGCTGTTAAGGGAGTTTCTTTCGGACACGGCTTTGGCTTTGCCAATCTGTTTGGCAGTGAAGCCAATGATGCCATCCTCTGTGAAAATGATCGGATCAAAACCCGTACCAATCATAACGGCGGGATTAACGGCGGGATTACCAATGGAATGCCGCTGCTTATCAACACTTGCATTAAGCCCACTCCTTCCATATACAAGGAGCAGGATACAATTCATAAAACAACGCATGAAGCGGAAAAGCTCATGATTCAAGGACGGCATGATCCGGCCATCATCCATCGTGCCCGTGTCGTAGTCGACAGTGTATTGGCATTAGCCATCTTGGATCTTTACATGGAACGCTGTGCTGTCGTTGCCCTGCAAAATCATAGAAAAGAGGAAACTATATGATCATTACGATGAAAAAGACCGCCCCGAAAGCAGAAATCGATGCCGTGATGGGACGCTTGGCTGCCAAGGGTCTTCAAATCCATTCCAGCATTGGTGAAAACTACAACGTCTTCGGTTTGGTCGGCGATACCTCGATCATTGACCCCAAACAAATTGAAGCCAATCCTTATGTGGAAAGTGTGGTGCGGGTCGGCGCTCCTTATAAAAAAGCCAACCGACTGTTTCATCCGGAAGATACTATTGTCGAAGTTGACGGAATCAAAATCGGCGGTAAGGAAAATATCGTTGTGATCGGCGGACCTTGTTCAGTAGAAGGTGAAGCATCAATATGTCAAATTGCTCAAGCCGTTAAAGAAAGCGGCGGATGTATGCTTCGCGGCGGTGCCTATAAACCGCGTACTTCCCCCTATGCGTTTCAGGGATTAGGTAAAAAAGGCATCTTGGCTTTAAAGAAAGCCAAAGCACAAACCGGATTGCCAATTGTTACCGAACTGATGAGCGCCGATAAGCTGGATGAGTTTGTTGAAAATGTCGATATCATTCAAATCGGTGCCCGGAATATGCAAAACTTTGATTTGTTAAAAGCCGTAGGCAAAACTACCAAGCCGGTTTTATTAAAACGAGGGTTGGCTAACACCATTGAAGAATGGATTATGGCTGCCGAATATATCATGTCGGAGGGCAATGATCAAGTCATCTTCTGTGAACGCGGTATTCGTACCTTTGAGCCATACACCCGCAATACGTTAGATCTCAGTGTGATTCCGATTATCAAAGAAAAAACACATTTGCCGATTATCATTGATCCCAGTCATGCGACCGGGGATTGGAAGCTTGTCGAATCTATGTCACTCGCAGCCATTGCGGCCGGGGCAGATGGCTTGATTATTGAAGTTCATGAAAATCCGCAATGTGCCTGGTCGGATGGCGCACAATCATTAAAACCGCATAAATTTACGGAATTGATTCAAAAGGGACGTACCATCGCTCAAGTGATCGGGAGGGATATCGCATGATTGCCAAAATCTATCCTTCCTCATGTCATGGCAATGTCTTGATTCCCCCCAGTAAAAGCATGGCACATCGTGCCATCATCTGTGCGTCCCTTGCGAGTGGAATCAGCCGTATTGATAACGTGGCATACTCACAAGATATTTTAACAACAATCGAAGGAATGCGGGCATTGGGGGCAGAAATCACCACCCATGATGACTTTGTCGAAATCAAGGGAATTAACGACTTTTCCCGGTGCCAAAGTCAAGAAATCTTCTGTAATGAATCCGGATCTACGCTGCGTTTCTTCATTCCCTTATTCTCATTATGTGACAGGTCGATCACCTTTACCGGACGCGGTCGATTAATGGAACGTCCGCAAAGCGTATATGAGGAATTATTTCATGCACAGGGTCTTCGTTTTGAACATCAAGACGACAGGATCACGATCGAAGGCGCCTTGCATAGCGGCAATATCACTTTGGCCGGCGATGTGTCCAGTCAGTTTATCAGCGGTTTATTATTTACGCTTCCTCTTTGCGAACAAGACTCCTATATTACGATTCAAGAACCGTTTGAATCACGTTCCTATGTCATTTTAACAATGCAGATGCTGGAGCATTTCGGTATTACCACTGAATTTGCAAACGCCAATATCATCAAAATTAAAGGCAGACAAAAATATCATGCCGGTTGTTATACCATCGAAGGTGACTATTCTCAACTTGCATTCTTTGCCTGTCTGGGGGCACTTCATCATGATCTGTCGATCACCGGTGTCAGCCATACTTCCAAACAGGGAGATAAGGTAATTATGAAAATCTTAAAACAGGCAAACGTGAATTATCGGGAAATTCCCAACGGTTATCAAATCGCCAAGAGTGAAGTCAAGGGCTGTGAAATCGATTTGGCTGATTGTCCGGATCTGGGGCCGATTCTCTGTGTACTCGCAGCGTTTGCACAAGGAAAAACCCATATCAAAAACGCCGGACGATTGCGACTCAAAGAGAGCGATCGCATCGCCGCCATGGAAACAGAACTCACCAAACTGGGGGTTAACATTCACAGTAAAGACGGTGATATTTATATTGAAGGACAATCCACCTATCCCGGAGGTGTCACCTTAGAGGGACATGGGGATCATCGTATCGTTATGAGCATGGCTGTTGCCGCAACGCTATGTCAAAATCCCTGTACCATTATCGGTGCCCATGCTGTGGCCAAATCCTATCCGCAATTCTTTGATGATCTCAAAAGCGTAGGGATTGAGGTAGCGCGTTATGAATAAGGATACTCGATTTCTCATTATCGGTCTGGGATTAATGGGCGGCAGCTACGCTTATGCCCTATCAAAGCGGGGCTATCATGTGAGTGCCATTGACATCAACTCCGATGCCATCTCCTATGCCAAAAAGCATGACATCATTGAAGAGGGAGCTGTATTTGATGAATCTCTTATTCGTCATGCCGATGTTGTCTTCTTCGGTCTTTATCCCAACACGATGGTAGAATGGATTCAAGCCAAGCGTCAACACTTTAAAAAAGGATGTCTGATTAGCGATGTATCCGGGGTAAAATGTTCCATTGTGGAGCGTTGTCAAGCACTGTTAAAAACAGATCCGGTGGAATTTATCGCTTCCCACCCGATGGCCGGTAAAGAAGTCAGTGGGGTTGCTTATGCCAATGATGATATGTTTCGCCAAGCAAATTTCATCATTACACCGACCGATGCCAACACTCCTGAGGCCATTTCCTTTCTAAAGAAATTTGCGCAGGAATTGGAGTTTGCGAACATCAGTATTCTTACCCCGCAGAAACATGACGAAATGATCGGTTATGTATCTCAGTTAACACATGCGATTGCCATTTCTTTAATGAATGCGAATGATAATCCCGATCTGGTCAAGTATACCGGGGACAGCTTCCGTGATTTGACGCGAATCGCCAAAATCAACGAAAACCTTTGGACTGAATTGTTTTTCCTAAATAAACAAAATCTGATTCAGGAAATTGAAGATTTCGAAAATGCACTGAATACAGTCAAACAAACTTTGGTTCACGAAGACGGAGAACAGCTAAAGGAACTTATGATTCGCTCCACGAAACGGCGTAAGTATTTTGATAAACCAAAACAATCATAAACGGCTTAAATTCATGCCGTTTTTTTGATGAAGTAATAATAAATCAACAAAGCGATCATCAGCATAACATATCAAATCATAAGCATGTTGCGAATCAAGAAACACGATAAGCCAAAAAAAGTGATAAGGCGATCTTGCCTTATCACTTTTCAAATTGATTGTTTGTATCATAAGAACTGAGAACAACACGCTGTTGTTTTAAACTTGTAGGCACATCAATAATTCGTTGGTTCTTACTGCCTTTAAATCTCAACCGATAATCTTTTAATTGCTCAACAAATTTTCCATCGACCAATACATCCAACAACTCCAGTAATGATCGTTTTTTGGAATCCGCCATAAGTTGTTCAAAAGTAAAGCCACTATAAGCCCACAGGCTCCAGTGCTTTTTTTTCGCTGCTAGGGCAATCGGGATCAGCGCTTCCGCTTGTAGGAACGGTTCACCGCCGGACAACGTCAATCCCGTTTGCAGAGGAGCTTCCATGATCTGATGAATACATTCCTCCACATCACAGAGAAATCCCCCATGCAGATCATGTGTCTGTGGATTATGACAGTTTGGGCAGTGGTGTTCACACCCTTGTGTCCACAGCACCATACGAATTCCTGGCCCATCCACAATGGAATCTTGCTGGAGCGGAGAGGCCAAGCGAATTTTAGTCATGCTTTACCCGGTCACGTTCTTCTGCGGCCTTGGCGTTATTGAAACGATCCAACGTCCCCACCAAATAGCCGGTAATGCGGCGAATCTTTTCAAAGTGGTATTCGCTTTCGCGTTCATCACGGCCGCACTTCGGACAAATATGGCCTTCAATAATACCGGAATAACCGCAAATTGGATCACGATCTACCGGGTGGTTGATACTGCCGTAACCGATGTGTTGTTCCTTCATACAACGAACAATGGCCTCAAATGCTTCCAGATTGTCGCTGGGATCACCGTCCACTTCCACATAAGAGATGTGACCGCCGTTCGTAAAAGCATGATACGGCGCTTCTTTCTCAATCTTCTTGAAAGCGGTAATGTGATAATATACCGGCACATGGAAGGAATTGGTATAGTAATCCCGATCGGTAATACCCGGTAATTCTCCGTATATTTTTTTATCGATGCGGGTAAAACGGCCGGATAAACCCTCCGCCGGCGTCGCGATCAATGAGAAATTCAAGTGGTATTGTTCGGTTGCCTCATCCATACGATCACGCATATGCTTTACAATTTTCAAGCCTAACTCCTGCGCACGTTCACTTTCTCCGTGATGTTCACCGATGAGTGCTTTCAAGCATTCCGCTAAGCCGATAAAGCCCATAGTTAACGTACCTTGTTTTACCATTTCTTCCAACGTATCTTCCCACTCCAAAGATTCGCTGCCGATCCATACTCCCTGTCCCATTAAGAACGGGAAGTTCTTCACTTTCTTTTTCATCTGAATCTGCAGACGTTCTAACAGCTGCTGAATCACAATGTCAATTTTTTCATCCAGCTCATTAAAGAATGCGGCTTCATTAAATTCTCCGTTGGTTACAATGCCGTGTTTAATACCTAATCGCGGAAGGTTGATGGAAGTAAATGAGTTATTGCCGCGTCCGGTCGCAATCTGCGGTCCGTTAATGTTCCCCATAACGCGTGTGCGGCAACCCATATAAGTCGTTTCCGTTTCCGGATGACCTTCCTGATAGTACTGTAAATTAAACGGCGAATCCATGAAACTGAAATTTGGGAATAAACGTTTTGCGGATACTCGACAAGCCAGTTTAAACAAATCGTAGTTTGGATCTTCCGGATTGTAGTTAATGCCTTCTTTTACTTTAAAAATCAAGATCGGGAAGATCGGTGTTTCTCCATTGCCCAAACCGGCTTCCTGGGCTAACATCAGTTTTTCGGATACCATTCGGCCTTCCGGAGAAATATCGGTACCGAAGTTGATACTGGAGAACGGTACCTGAGCCCCGGCACGAGAATGCATCGTATTCAGATTGTGTACAAAGCCTTCCATCGCTTGAAAAGTTTTCTTATCAGTATCTTTGTATGCTTCTTTATAAGTGAATTTATTGATGAGCTCAATTTGATCACGACCCAAGCCATAATCTTCTGCCAACATTTTATTGATCTCATTTAAGAATCCCTCGTCCATTTGAATCATCGGCTGTTTACCACTTACGGCTTCCAGTTTTTCAACCGCCGCTTTTACATCGGTGTTTAAATTAATAAACAATTCCAATGCCCGATTCAAATTGGCAATGTATTCTTTACGAAATGTTTTGGCAACACCTTTAGCCAGATAGAAATCAAAAGCCGGAATACTCTGACCGCCATGCTGGTCATTCTGATTGCTTTGAATGGCAATCGCTGCCAATGCCGCATAGCTGGTAATATCCTGCGGCTCGCGCAAATGTCCGTGTCCGGTGGAAAATCCGCCGGTAAATAATTTATCCAAGTCAATCTGGCAGCATGTCAACGTACCCATGTTCATAAAATCCATATCATGAATGTGAATATCACCGTTGTCATGCAAGTGTGCATACTGAGGTGTCATCAGCTGACTCTTACAGAACTCGCGTGAAACGGCGCTTCCGTATTGCAGCATCGTACCCATCGCTGTATTACCGTCAATATTCGCATTTTCACGCTTCACATCCGCATCTTTACTGTCCGCGAAAGTAATTTCTTCAATAGACTTCATCAAACGGGTTTTCATGTTACGGATCTTACTACGCTCTGCGCGATATAAAATATACGCCTCACTGGTCTTGGCGTGACCGTTTTCAATCAGCGTTTTCACTACCGCATCCTGAATATCCTCAACCCCCGGCTCTCTGCCGCCCTGATAGTGTGCTTCCAGATAGTTCACTACTTGATCGGTTAATTTTTCTGCGGTATGATAATCGGCCTTCATGCCTTCCTGTTCCGCTACTTTGGAGGCTGCCAAAAAAATGGCTCTTGTGATTTTTTCCGGTGAGAAATGTATCTCTCTTCCATCTCTTTTCTTAATCGTCGTCAACATAATAACTCTTTCCTTTCCATTACCAACATCTTCATATCGCATAAGAAAGTCAAGAATGATTGGAATCCCTGACTTTCTCTATTTTCGCTATAAGTGTACAATCTTTTGATTCATATGTGAAGTGATTTGCTCACGCAACGCTATAATTATACAATAAATTTGTGGTATTGAATTATGAAAATCAAGAAATTTTTGTTACATTCCTGAAAAAGTAATCATTGCTCTTCAACGCATGAAAATGACAGCATATTTTTGAAAAAAGTCAATCTTTCTACGTACCAAAAAAATCTTTTTTTCAATTACAATGATTTCCTGAAATGAGTCAAAAAGTACATTTATTTTAGCCAATAAAATCACAGACTGAAAAGGTTTGCACGATTAAAACGGGTGGAAATTATCACCTTGTGCCAACAGATGCGCCATTCACAGGACGGAAGTTTCGATTAAGCTCATAAAAGTAATCAAATTTTCCCTATTTAAGTAATAGTAAATATTCACGAAAAAACAGGTGTTATCCGTTTGATTACACCCGTTGATCAATATTATTTTAGTGATCGTTGCACTTTGTTTTTTCTTCTTTAACTTTCCTAATCATATACTTAAAAATACGTCATTCATTCTTAACTTATCTATTATAGAAATAACATGGAATCTAGCGTAGAGCAAAGTGATAAACGTGAAGATTTTCCATACCACTATAAGTATCAACTTGCGCTTACATTTTCCCTCTTCATATATTTATTCTTCATGCTTATTTCTTTTAAATAATAATAGAAAGATCTGCCCTAATGACATAAATCCCATTCCCATATACATCATAATGTTGGTCGTATCGCCGGTTAGTGCACCCCCCATATTTGCGCCCGGGT
>CAJUGR010000005.1:23681-34497 GCA_910586285.1 uncultured Erysipelotrichaceae bacterium | reverse complement strand
CAGTATAACAATGAAAAAGAAGTATGCTGGTTGAAAAAAGATACCATCAGTGAAAGATATGAATGCATAGAAGAAAATGTGCATAACATGATTCCGGTTGTGTCGAAGGATAATCTGCTATTCTATGTCATTGATAGTAATAAATTTGAAAAGATCAATGAAATGAAAAAAATTCTGATTGGATTCGCGAAGAAAATCGATATTATCAATATGAGTAATATTCCTATGCAACATACGATTGAGATTATGAAAAATAAAAATCAGATACAGAAAAAAGTTGTAGACTTTATTAAGAATGCAGATTTATACATGGATAATTTTGAGTTTGTCGATATGGACAAAATGCAATTAAAGATGAGTGAAGACGAAGATATTCTGGAAGAGAAAGTTCTTGATCTGCCGGAGAATTTAATGGATCGGATTAGACTGGTATCCACTTACAAGGGAGTTTGTGTTCCGAGTATGTTATTTGATTCAACAGGGACAAAGAAAATTGCGGCTATTGCTAGTTATGTGATAGAGGCGCTGGAACAAGGCAGAGTTCTTATTGTTGATGAGTTGGACAGCAGTATTCATTTTAAGCTTACTAGAGCTATTGTGGCAATGTTTAATAATGAATTAAATACAAATGCGCAGATGATATTTACGGTACATGACATTAATCTTATGGACTGTAAGAGAATGCTTCGCAAAGAACAAATATGGTTTGTTCATAAGGATGAAGATGGTGTGTATGTCTACTCACTCGCAGATTTTACTGCCCAACAGGGGGTAAGAGACACAACAGATGTTATGGAAAAGTATAGGAAAGGAACATTGGGCGCCTTGCCTGATCCTGAACTGATAAATTCTTTACTTCATATAAAGGGAGATTTTTATGGGGGAGATACTAATGATAAATAAGCTTCCTAGATTATCCAATAAACATAAAATCTGCATTATCTGTGAGGGCAATGAGGAGTATGAGTATCTTAATCGTTTAAAGGACTTGAAAACATGGAATAAGCAGTATGAAATTCTATTGGTAAACGCCTGTGGTAACGGTAATATTCCGGCAAGATATCAGGATCGTTACCAAAATGGTTCAGATGAAGTTGTACTTGTATTTTGTGATACAGAAAAGAAACCTTATGAACAGTACGAAGACATTAAGCGAAAGATTAACGAGTTTCATGGTGTTCCTAACGCCGCCGATAAAGTGATAATGTTTGGCAATCCGTGTACCATGCAGATAATAATTAAGCATTGGACCGATGAAAACTTGAAATCGCCGGCAAAATTGGTAAATGCTCCCTTGATTAAGAAATATACAGGAGTAGATAATTATAAGGGAAGAGCAGATCAAATTAAAGAGGTTATGCAACTTGTTACAGTGGATAACTATAAGGATATGAGTCAGAGAGTGAGCGATTTGGAATCGGATGATTCCGTGACTGGAAGCAGTAATTTCAAAAAGTTTATAAAGCTGTTTGAAAGTGATGACAGTAGGTGGATAGATGAGATTAACGATAGTTTAGATTGAACAGCAGAAAAATGTACATAGTAATTTGAAGGGATATATTTTATTAAATGCAAAGTAATCATCATTAAGAAAGAAGTCACTCTATTGATATCAATTCATATTTTCAATAATATTCAGAAATCGTAATGTGCGTTTGTTATCTTAATAAGTATGATAAGTTTTATTTATTCAAAGTATAGATATGATTAAAATATCATTATTTTTTCTCATCGCATCGATGTATCATGTGCTTCCATATGCTCAAGCTATATTTTGTTGATCGTGTTTCAATCTGATTCATTGTAATGCATAGGAATTCATGGTGAATTGAGAAGCAAGTTAAAATATGGTACACTATATAATATAAGAAAGCGAGGTACCATGAATCGAATACTCGTTCTGATGTCAACATATAACGGAGAGGCTTATCTTCGTGAACAAATAGATAGCATTCTTTTTCAAAGCGAAACAGCGGATATTTTGATTCGTGATGATGGGTCAAGTGATCAAACTATATCGATACTGGAAGCATATGAGAAACAATATCCGCAAATCACGGTAATTCACGGAAAAAATGTCGGTGTGGTCAGAAGCTTTTTTGAACTACTTCATCATGCGCAAGGCTATGAATACTATGCCTTTGGGGATCAGGATGATATCTGGATGGAAGATAAATTGGCATATGCCATAAAGGCTTTGGATCAGATGGATGCGTCAAAACCGGCACTTTATGCGTCCTGTTCCTTGTTGGTGGACAATGATGGAAAAGCATTAGGCACTACACAAAAGTGTCTGAGAGAATTGTCTTTTTATAATGTATTAATTCAAAATATTATGCCAGGTCATGCGCAAGTTTTCAATCAGGCTATGGCTGATTTTGTGAATCGACATCCGGTCGATGTGAGTCATGTTGTGGTTCATGATTTTTGGCTGGCGCTGCTTGCCATTTCCTTTGGCCAAGTTTCTTTTGACAATGAACCTCATACCTACTATCGCCAACATACCACCAATGAAATCGGATATGGACATGGGGCATTCGGCTGGTTAACCGAACGTCTGCGGCGGGTGATGAAGGCAAAGGCAAAAGAAATTACGCGGCAGGATCAGGAGTTCTATGATCATTTTGCGAGGTCCTTGACATCTGATCAGCTGTATGAACTCACCAATTTGTTAAAATCACAAAGAAACTTTTTTACACGGCTGAACTATTTATGCCATGCGAAAGTATATCGACAGAAAAAGACGGAAACCATGTTATTTTATATTTTATATCTGCTAGGCGGATATCGTATCTAAGCGAGAAAGAGGGGATAGGAATGAGCCAGCGCATTAGTGTGGTAATGGCAACCTATAACGGTGTACGTTTCTTACGGGAACAATTGGATTCATTGTTTGTGCAGACACGAATGATGGATGAACTAATCGTATATGATGATGCTTCCGAAGATGAAACAGTGTCGATTTTGCGCGATTATCAGCGTCGCTATCCTTCCATCGTGAGAATCTTCATTCAAAAACAGCGAGCCGGTTACATTCAAAATTTTGCAGATGCTTTGCGTATGGCTGAAGGGGAGATTATTTTTTTATGTGATCAGGATGATATCTGGAATCCTGATAAAATTGAGATTATGAGTATGTGGTTGGAGACACATCCGAAAGCCGATTGTTTAAACAGTGCTGTTGATTATGTTGATGAGCAGGGATCGCTGTTAAAAGCACCACCGCAAAAAATGATGATTGTCGATGAATATACAGAGATTTCATTCTCTGAAATTCTTTTACATAATATATCTATGGGATGTACCATGGCGTTTCGTAAAACCATTCGGAACAGCTATTTACAGACAAGTAGCTTCCAAAGTGCGCATGATTGGGAAATCAATATGATTGCGGCTGCCCGCCACACTTTGTACTATGTCAATCAACCATTGATGCGTTATCGCATTCATGACGCAAATACAACCGGAGATGATCGGATGAATCATAAAAACCATATCTATGCGTCGCAGCGGGAGAAAAATGCACAAGCGATGTTGGCGTATATTCACGCGTGCCGTCGTTATGATGCGCTCATGGATGAAACTCAAATAAAACAGCTTCAAGAATGCGAACACTTCTATGGGCAGCGCTATGCCTTATTACATGAACACAAGCTGCGTGCATGGTTCTACTGTATCGCACGGATACGCTTCTATCACAGAGTGGTTTCCTATCGTGGGATGCTGGTGGATTTTTTATATGCAGGTAAGCATAACAAGTTGGAAAAAGAATCATAATATAGTATAATAATTTCAGTTTGTTTTAAAACGATGAAAAAAGAATATTGATAAAAGTTGGAAAATAAAGATACAGAGGATATAAAAATGGAAAACTCAAACAACATAAAGAAAACGGAAACGGCAAAAGAAAATATGACAGAAACAGAAAATAATATGGTAGGAATTCCTGATGAACAATCCGAAGCGATGATACAAACAAAGAAGGAATCCCCGCAGCAACCAACCTCTTCCAAACTGACGATCGAAGAAAAAAGAACAAAAGAAAAAGAACAGGAAGCGAATGCCGAAATGAACCAATCAAAACGCCCCTTAAAGGAAATGATCAAGGATATCTTTACTAACATTAACACGTATTTCATTGTGGCACTGGCTGCTTCCATGATTGCGTTTTCCATCGACCTGATCAGCTTTCAGGTCTTACCGATGAAATATATCGTCATGATTATCTTGGCGTTTTTGGCGTTATTGGCAGGCTTGATCTGGGTTCTGTTCAGCAAGCGGATCGCTAAAATCAATCGGATTCTCACCAATGTGCTGATTACGGTGATTACTGTGATACTGTGTGTAGGCTGTTGGTATTTCCAACAAGCCAATCAAGCGATTGATCACATTACGATTGAAGCCGGTGACAAAGAATACGAAGTCATATCGGTTGTGGTAACAAAGGATAATCCGGCTGAAGAATTGAAAGATGTGGCGGAGGGAACCTTTGCGATTCCGGAAAAAATCGATGAAGAGCATACGAAACTGACCTTGGAGGATATTGAAAAACAGCTGAAGCATTCGGTGAAAACAAAATCCTATGTCAGTATCAACGAAGAGGCAACCGCACTACTTGACGAAGAAACAGACGCCATGATCTTGAACGAAGCTTATCGCAGTCTGTTGGATGAAGACCATCCGAAATTCGATACGGAAACCAAGGTTATCTACACCTTTAAAATAGAAAAAGAAGTGAAAAAGATCGGTTCTCAAGTGGATGTGAACCGTGATCCTTATAATATATATATCAGCGGTATTGATACGTACGGTCCGATTGCGACCAAATCGCGTTCCGATGTGAACATGATCGCTACGATCAATCCGCAAACACATGAAATCTTATTAACGAGCATTCCGCGTGATTACTATGTGGCACAGACCTGTCAAGGTAATCAATACGATAAATTGACGCATACCGGTATTTTCGGAGTGGATTGTACCGTGGAAAGCATAGAGAATTTTCTGGGAATCTCGATTAACTACTACGGACGTGTGAACTTTTCTTCGTTGGAAAATATCGTTGATGCGATCGGCGGCATTGATGTCTATAACGAGATTGGCTTTTACTCCGGTGTGGATGGTGAACTGATACCGGCCGGATATCTTCATATGTACGGCAGTACGGCATTGAAATTTGCCCGGGAACGTCATGCTTATGCGGATGGCGATCGGCAGCGCGGACGTAATCAGATGATCGTTCTTGAGGCGATTTTGGATCAGGCGATGTCACCGGCAATCATTACCGGCTATTCCGGTATTATGGATGCGATGAGTGAAAATTTCCAAACAAATATGACAAAAGCTGAAATGACTTCGATTATTCGCCGTCAAATCGATGAAGGGGGAGATTGGACCATTACCCAACAATCGGTAAATGGTGCCGGCAGTACGGAATGGTGTCCGGCAAACGGTACGTATTCTTATGTTATGATTCCTGATGATGCCACGGTAAGCGCCGCTATTCAAAAGATTCAAGCAGTGATGAAGGTGAATGATAATCAGCAGAATAGCGATAAATAATTGACCAACACAATATGGGAAAGCATGTGAAATAACGGCTTTCCTTTTTGTTTTATGGCAGGGTGACACAAAATGAGGTATAATACCTGTGTTTCTTTTTTTAGTAAACAAATATATAGGATGGATAAGGAGTGTTACGATGAAAAAGAAAAAAAAGGGGAATCGTAAAAACACGAAGCGTTGGCAACAGTACATGAAACAGCCGCAATTTTGGATGGTTGCGATTATGGTTGTACTCAGTCTGTATTTTGTCTATCAAATATGGGACTTAAATGTACTGCCACTGAAATATTTTCTGCCGATCGTAGCGTTATTGATTTTGTTTGATTTCGCCTTGTGGTGGCTTCAATACGGAAAAAACATCAGTAAGTTGAATCGCAATTTAGGTAAAGGCTTGCTTGTGATTCTCTGTCTGGTCTTGGGTGTTGGGAATGTATATGCATATCAGGCGCGTGCTGCTTTAGGCAAAGTCAATTCCGATGATGAATATGAATTTATTTCCGTTGTAGTAGAGAAAGACAGTCCGGCAGAAAAAATTGAGGATGTCAAAGACGGAACGTTTGCGATCACCCAAACGATGGATCGCGAAAATACGCAGAAAACCATTTTGGATATCAATGAAGAGGTCGATCAATCCATTCATACCGAAGCCTATGACAATCTGGACGCTTGTGCAGATGCGCTTTATGATAAGACAGTAGATGCGATGATTTTAAATGAGGCTTATCGCTCACTGTTGGATGAGAATCATCCGTCCTTCAATGAAGATACACGGGTTATTTACACCTTTAAAATTAAAAAGAAAGTTACCAACCTGGGCTCGAAGGTTAATGTGACGGAAGAACCGTTTAACGTATATATTTCCGGAATTGATACGTATGGGCCGATTGCGACCAAATCACGTTCCGATGTGAATATGATTGCCACGATCAATCCGCAAACAAGACAAATTCTGTTAACGAGCATCCCCCGTGATTACTACGTAGCACAGACATGTCAGGCTAATGAACAGGATAAGCTGACTCATACAGGTATTTTTGGTATTGATTGTACCTTAAGTACAATGGAACAATTTACCGGATTAACAATGAATTATTATGCCCGTGTCAACTTTTCTTCACTGGAGGATATAGTCGATGCGATCGGCGGCATTGATGTCTATAATGAAATCGGTTTTAATTCCGGTGTGGATGGCACGCTGATTCCGGCAGGGAATGTACACATGGACGGCAGCACGGCGTTAAAATTCTCTCGTGAACGACATGCTTATGCGGACGGGGATCGGCAGCGCGGACGTAATCAGATGATTGTATTGTCAGCGATTATTGATAAGGCGACCTCTCCGGCGATTATCACCGGTTATTCTTCCATCATGAGTACGGTAGGAGATACGTTCCAATCCAATATGGATTCCGATGAGATGATGTCATTAATTAAAATGCAGCTGAATGAAGGCGGCAGCTGGCACATCACCAGCCAATCCGTGGACGGCAGCGGGGCAAACGGTATATGGTCACCGGCCAATCAATCGTATTCTTATATGATGTATCCGGATATGGATAGCGTCAATGCGGCACTGTTGGAAATCCAAAAGGTGATGGATGGTGCCATATTGGAATAATGAAAAAAACAAAAGAAGAAAAGAATCGCAGCTCAAGTCATGCGACAGCGAGCTATACCAGCGGCCAATTGGCGAAAAAAGCAGGGGTAAGTGTTCGTACCGTGCGTTACTACGATCAAATCGGATTACTGCATCCCTCTCAAACAGCGTCAAACGGTTATCGCACCTATACCGATGATGATTTTTTAATCTTGCAGAAAATCACGATTTTCAAATATCTTGGATTTTCTTTAAATGAAATAGCGCTGATGATCCATACTAGGGATACCTTAACGATGGAGTCCTCATTGGATATGCAGATTGCCTCGTTGGAACAAAAAATCAATCAGCTGCAGAGCTTAAAAGAATCGTTAATAACCGCAAAGGCCATGGTAAAAGAAAATACTCTGGATTGGCAATCGGTACAAAAGCTCAGTGATTTGCGAGCACAGGAAGAAAAACTGCGGGAACATTATCGCAGTGCTAATCATCTGTCGATTCGTATACACTTACATGAGATGTTTTCGCAGAATCCGCAAGGGTGGTTCACGTGGCTGCTAGGGCATATTGATTTTCGCAATATAAATCGTTTATTGGAAATCGGCTGCGGGGATGGTGCTTTGTGGCAGAAATGCTCACTGGATTTGCGTCATCGCGATATTTATCTGTCTGATCGCTCCAAGGGAATGGTGGATTTTGCCCGTCAGCGTTTAGGTGAGGATTATAGCTATTTGGTTTTAGATGCAGCGAATATTCCGTTCAAGCCGGAAAGTTTTGACGCCGTGGTGGCGAATCACATGTTGTTTTATGTGCATTCCTTGCCGGATGCATTGCGGGAAATCCAAAGAGTTTTGAAAACGGATGGTGTTTTTTATGCATCGACATACGGAAGTGCGCATATGCAGGAAATCAGCGCTTTGGCACAGGACTATGATCCGGCTATTCGCCTCAGTGATCAAAAGCTCAGTGAGCGCTTTGGTTTGGAAAACGGGACATCCATCTTGGAAGAATACTTTCAAGATGTTAAGTTGTATCGATATCCCGATACCCTGGTGATTGATGACCCTCAGCCGTTGTTGGACTATATTATGAGTTGTCACGGTAATCAAAGTGAAATTTTGTCCTGTCGGTTGGAGGATTTTGCACAATTTGTGTGTGAACGTATTCATAAAGCCGGTAAGCTTGTCATTACGAAAGATGCCGGTCTGTTCGTTGCCAAAGGACGGCAGGAAAAAAAAGTAAAAAAGCCTTGACCCTTACGTAACGTAAGGGTTTATAATAGAGTTAAATAAGGAGGCTGATGGGATGAAAGGAATAATCTTAGCCGGTGGCAGCGGAACACGTTTATATCCGTTGACCAAAGTAACTTCAAAACAATTACTGCCGATATACGATAAACCGATGATTTATTATCCGATGAGTATTTTAATGAATGCGGGAATCCGTGAGATTCTCATCATTTCAACCCCGGATGATACGCCGCGGTTTCAGGAATTATTGGGGGACGGACATCAGTTCGGAATTGAATTGAGTTATGTGGTACAACCCTCTCCGGATGGTTTGGCCCAGGCATTTCTTTTAGGTGAAGAATTTATCGGGGATGATGCGGTGGCAATGATCTTGGGTGATAATATTTTCCATGGTCATGGTCTAACCAAACGCTTACGGGCGGCTGCGGCACGAACCAGCGGCGCAACGGTTTTCGGCTATTATGTGGAGGACCCCCAACGTTTCGGCGTGGTGGAATTTGATGAAACCGGGAAGGCGGTATCGCTGGAGGAAAAACCGCTTCAACCCAAATCCAATTATGCGGTTACCGGTCTGTACTTTTATGATCGTCATGTGGTGGAATATGCGAAATCGTTAAAACCAAGTTCGCGCGGTGAATTGGAGATCACTGATTTAAACCGTATTTATCTGGAACAGGATGCGTTGAATGTCACATTGTTGGGCGATGGTTTCACGTGGCTTGATACAGGAACACATGAATCATTGGTGGATGCGACGAATTTTGTGAAGACGATTGAAGAGCATCAGCATCGAAAGATCGCCTGTCTGGAAGAAATTGCTTATGATAACGGATGGATTGATGCCGGTGAACTGGCGGATATTTATGAAATATATAAGAAGAATCAGTATGGCGCTTATTTGAAAAAAATCATGGAGCGTAAATTTATTGATAAAGGAGTGAACTTATGAAAGTCATGCCTACCGAAATCCCCGGTGTGCTGGTGATCGAAACGGATGTATTCGGTGATCATCGCGGTTATTTTACGGAAACCTATAACAAGGAACGCTATACCCAATTTGGTATTGATGCGGAATTTGTACAGGATAATATGTCCTTCTCTGCCCAGAAGGGAACCTTACGCGGCCTGCATTGGCAAAATGCGCCGATGGCTCAGGCTAAACTGGTTAGTTGTACCAAGGGAAAGGTGATTGATGTAGCGGTGGATATCCGCAAAGGCAGCCCGACATATAAAAAATGGGTGAGTGTAGAACTCAGTGCCGAGAATCATAAACAGTTTTACATTCCGCGCGGGTTTGCGCATGGTTTTTTGACGTTGAGTGATAATGTGGAGTTTCGCTATAAAGTGGATAACCTTTATTCAAAAGAACATGATCGCGGTATTCGCTATGATGATCCTACGATTAATGTGGATTGGGGTTCCTTGTTAAACGGAATCGAACCGGTGTTATCGGATAAGGATAAAAACGGACCGCTGTTGGATGAGTGTGATGCGAATTTTAATTATGAAGGAGAATAGATGATGAAAATATTGGTAACCGGAGGAGCCGGATTTATCGGCGGTAATTTTATTCATTATATGGTGGGGAAATATCCCGAGGATATGATTGTTAATTTGGATAAGCTGACGTATGCGGGCAATCTGGAAACGTGTAAACCGGTGGAGGATGCCCCGAATTATCGTTTCTATCGCGGAGATATAGCGGATCGTCCGTTTATTTTTGATCTGTTTGAAAAGGAAAAATTTGATGTGGTCGTGAATTTTGCGGCGGAATCGCATGTGGATCGCTCGATTGAGGATCCGGAGATTTTTGTAAAAACGAATGTAATGGGAACGACAACGCTGTTGGACGCGTGTGTGAAATACGGAATCAAGCGTTATCATCAAGTATCAACGGATGAGGTATACGGCGATTTACCGCTCAATCGTCCGGATCTGTTTTTTACGGAAACAACACCTTTGCATACATCCAGTCCGTATTCCAGCGCAAAGGCGAGTGCTGATTTGTTTGTGTTGGCGTATCATCGCACCTATGGCCTGCCGGTCAGTATTTCTCGTTGTTCCAATAATTACGGCCCGTATCATTTCCCGGAGAAGTTGATTCCTTTGATGATTTCCCGAGCATTGGCAGATGAGAGTCTTCCGGTTTACGGCACCGGTGAAAATGTTCGCGATTGGCTGCACGTTTATGATCACTGCGTAGCGATTGATTTGATCATCCGCAACGGACACGAAGGTGAAATTTATAATGTCGGCGGTCATAATGAGCGCACGAATTTACAAGTAGTAGAAACGATTTTAGCTGCGTTGGATAAGCCGAAAAGTTTGATTCGTTTTGTTCAGGATCGTAAGGGTCATGATATGCGTTATGCGATTGATCCGACCAAACTGGAAACGGAATTGG
>CAJUGR010000005.1:11673-23581 GCA_910586285.1 uncultured Erysipelotrichaceae bacterium | reverse complement strand
AAGGGTCATGATATGCGTTATGCGATTGATCCGACCAAACTGGAAACGGAATTGGGATGGAAGCCGAAATATAATTTTGACACCGGAATCCAACAGACGATCGATTGGTACTTAAATAATAAGGAATGGTGGCAGAATATTTTAAGCGGTGAGTATCAGAATTATTTTGAAACGATGTATAAGGATAAAGGCCGCGTATAAAGTGGCTTTGGGAGGAAACAGCCGATGAAGATTTTAGTTACCGGGGTGAAAGGTCAGCTCGGCTATGATGTGGTAGCGGAAGCCGAAAAACGCGGAATTACCGCTGTTGGTGTGGATGTTGAGGAAATGGATATTACCGATCCGAAACAGTGTGAAGCGGTGATTAAAGCCGGAAATTACGATGCAGTGGTGCATTGTGCAGCGTGGACCGCGGTGGATGCGGCTGAGGATCATGTCGATGCCTGCCGTAAGGTCAATGCGGAGGGAACACGCAATATCGCGCAGGTTTGTGAAGCGCTCAATATAAAGATGATGTATTTTTCTACTGATTATGTGTTTGACGGAACGGGGAATTCTCCTTGGGCGGAATACGATGTGCGCGAACCGCTGAATGTTTACGGGCAGACCAAGTATGAAGGGGAACTGGAAGTGGAACGTTTGAAAAAGCATTTTATTATTCGGATTGCCTGGGTTTTCGGCAAGAACGGCAATAATTTTATTAAGACGATGTTACGGTTGGGCAAAGAGCGTGGGGCAGTAAGTGTGGTGAATGATCAAATCGGATCACCGACTTATACTTATGATTTGGCTCGGCTGGTAATTGATATGATTCAAACGGATCGCTACGGCACGTATCATGCGACCAATGAAGGGTTGTGCAGCTGGTATGAGTTTGCCTGCGAAATCTTTCAACAGGCGGGCATGGATGTCGAGGTGACACCGGTGAGCAGCGATGAATTCCCGGCCAAGGCAAAGCGTCCCTCGAACAGCCGCATGAGTAAAACGCTTTTGGATGATAACGGGTTTGAACGGTTGCCGTCATGGCAGGATGCGCTGGGACGGTATTTGAAAGAAATTTTATAAAGATGTGGAAGAATGCATAATTCATATGGGTAGTGAGTACAGGTATGATAAACTCTCTGTCAAGGGATAAAAGAGTAACAAAATAGAAACAGAAATTCATTATAAACACATAAGGATAAGATTTATTTCAGAATACTGTTTATTTAGAGTGTTCCCCAGATATAACCGCCACAAAAAGTCAAAAATGAACTTGAATAGAAGTGATTTATCACTCTTACCTGTAATTCAATATCACAGATCTTATAAATCAACTTATGAATATATTAAAACAAGTAAATGATTTATTATCTTTAATAATAAAAGCGTATGGCATGGTTATAAAATGAGAATGTCATAATTATTGAATCAAAAATGGGATCATCTTCAGCTGAACGACAGACAGTGAAGGATTCCGCTTTTATTTTGGCTTGAAGTAAGTCGAACGCAGAGTTTGGCGGATTATAATCCCATTAATAGAAATATATATGACAGGAGTGGTTTCCTCATGATGCTATTTATCAATGATCTGATTGAACAGCGTAAAGGGGAATTTACATTTTTATTTCCTTGATACGATTGTATTCTTTTTGCTTATATTGAAAAAAGCGGTTTTTAAGTGTATACTTTACATGTTAAACGATAAATTAAGGTGGTATTATGAAAGTCTTACTGATTATACCTGCATATAATGAGGAATTAAATTTAGAAAAAGTAATAGAGGATATTATCACTCACACAGCTTATGATTATATCATCATTGATGATTGTTCTACGGATCGTACGATGGAATTGTGTGAAAAGATGGGGTATCCCTATCTTCATCTGCCGATCAATTACGGACTGACAAGTGCCGTACAGCTAGGATATAAATACGCTGTGAATCATGGTTATGATGTCGCAATCCAATTTGATGGTGATGGTCAGCACAAGGCGGAGTATTTGAAACCGCTTGTGGAGGCAGTGGAGAGTGGTGCTGATATTGCCATTGCGTCTCGTTTTGTGACGCAGAAAAAGCCATGGAATGCAAGAATGTTGGGAAGTCGGCTGTTATCCTTTTTAATTCGATTGACAACCGGAAAGAAAGTGAGTGATCCTACCTCCGGCATGCGCGCCTTCAGCAAAGACACGTTCAAGGAATATGCTTTTAATATGAATTACCCTCCGGAACCGGATACTTTGGTATATATGCTGAAAAAAGGCAAGCGGATAGAAGAAATTCAAGTGTCGATGGATGAACGAGAATTCGGTGAAAGCTATTTGAATCCGATCAAGTCGATTAAATATATGATGGAAATGGTGATCTCGATTTTATTAATTCAGACCTTTAGAAAGAGGTAAGTTATGACTTTAACATTACAATGCGTGTTTTTGATGGTATCTCTATTGACGTTTGTATTTGCCGTATATAAGGTGAGGAAATCACAGTTGCAGATCGCAGATGCTATTTCATGGCTGATCGGTGCTATCTTGCTTGTTTTGTTAAGCTTGTTTCCGGAAGTCGTCTTATGGACAGCGGATTTGTTAGGGTTTTACAGTGCGTCGAATTTCATCTTGACAATGTTTACTTTCTTTTTGATTATTATTGTGTTTATGCAGAGTATTAAATTGAGCATATTAAATGAAAAGGTTAAGAATTTGAATCACTACATTGCATTGAAGGAAAAAGAACAGCCGGATAATGAAGCGCAAAGGTAATCAATGCATAATTAGGCTATATTCAAGAATAGGAGGAGCAAAATGAGGATTCAATATACTGGAGGCAATACTGTTATCGGATATGAAGAGGATCATTCCCCTATTACCCTTGAAGATTATCATAAAGCTTTGCTTGATATGCTAGGAGATGTGATCAAGGTACTTGAAGAATGCGACATTCCTTATTTTTTAGAAGGCGGCAGTTTATTAGGTGCTGTGCGTCATCAGGATATCATCCCTTGGGATGATGATATTGATATTTGTTTTTTATTAAACGATTATGATCGCTTAACAGAAGCATTCAATCAAAAATTGGATAAGGATCAATATGTTATACAGAGCTTTTATACGGATAAAAATTTTGATGTTACGCAGCCAATGATTAAAGTGAGAAAAAAGAATACGTATGTAGAATATGATGCCAAATATTTCAGAAATAACTGTGAGGAAAACGGGATATTTATTGATTTTATCGCCATTACAAAAATTCCGGAAGGAAAGTTTGTTAATTCTGTATATCGTAAAGGTGCGTTGGTAAGAAGTTTGTTTCTTTTGGCTTTTAATAAACTGGGGTTAAAAACAACCTGGTTAAAAAGCTATCATATGAAAAAAGCGGAGCGATTCGCAAGATTGGGAAAATCGTCCGATCAGTATGGTTATGCGATTTCTTTTATTGCATGGAAAAATTTTGTTTGGCAGAGTGATGAATTATTCCCGTTAAAGAAACTTCCGTTCAATCGCTTTCAGATTTCGGTACCGAATCAATACCATAACTATTTGAAAGAATTATATGGTGATTATATGCAGATCCCGAATCTTGATGCAGTGGAATTGTTACATAGCAAAAATCTGCGTTTAAAGAGTGGAAGGAGCGAGTAGAAGTTTTATGGAAATCAGTATTATCATGCCTGTTTATAACAGTGAAAAATATCTCTCTGCTTGTCTGGAAAGTGTGTTTCATCAGTCTTTTCAGGATTTTGAACTCATTTGTATCAATGATGGATCCACTGATCATTCGCTCGATATTTTAAATCAATATGCAGAAAAATATAAGGATAAAATGAATATTATCTCGATTAACAATGGTGGTCAGGCAAATGCCAGAAATGTGGGGATCGATCATGCACGAGGAACCTATGTGACATTTGCGGACAGTGATGATACCTTGAAGGAGTCGCTTCTGGAAAAATTATATGAGAGGGCTGCGGCTTTTGATGCAGATATGGCAATATGTGATTTCCTGAGAATATTTGATAAAGAAAAAAAGATTACGAATAAGTTTAAGTATGATACGCAGCTTCATCTGGAAGGAAAAGTACATATTGCACAGCATCCGGAAATTATTTGTTATCTTCATGGGGCACCATACTGTAAGTTGATTAAACGATCGTTTTTGGCAAGCAATAAAATTGAATTTTTAAAGGGTTATATTTATGAAGATCAAATGTTTACACAAAAGCTGTTAAGCTGTGATCCAAGCATTGTACAAGTACCGGAAAGTTTATATCATTATTATGTTCACGACAACACGACAATGACTTCGAAATCAAGCAAAGTAACCGATATGTTTAAGGTATATGATTTTATTTACCAGGCATATGCGGAAAAGGGGTTAGTAAAAAAGTATAAGAAAGAACTGGATTATTTATGCCTGTATCACGTGATGATCGGGACGTCGTATCGAATGTGGAAGAGTACTCAGTATTCCCTGATGCAGGCAATTCGCTTATGCAGCGATTTTACCAATCGGTATCAATGCAGTAAAAATAATGAATATTTGAAAGAAAAAGGATGGGGATCAACGATGTTTGTGCGCCTGTTTTATCGAACCCAAAGGAAGAAAGTATCATGAAAAGTAAGGTTATCAGCTGGCTGTTAAATGTAGATGATGATAAGATCATACGGCGTACGACATTTTGGAATTTGGTTACCAGTGTGATGAATGCTTCATATAGCGCCGTTCTTATGTTCTTAATCGGGCATCTTGTCGGAATGGATGATGTCGGCGTTTTTTCTATTGCCTCTGCTTATGCTTATCAATGTTTAGTGGTCGGAGCATTCGGGGTCAGAAACATTCATGCCTCCGATGTTACCAACGAATTTTCGTTTAGCGATTATTTGTATTTACGCATGGTATCCGGTTTGGCAATGTATCTGCTGTTATTGTACTATACATTTTTCCAGGGGTATGATTTGAATAAAATCGCAATCATTCTTTTGTTTGGTTTATTTAAAAGCATTGAAGCGATAGAGGACTTATTTCATGGCGAATATCATCGTTATAACAGACTGGATATCGGAAGTATTTTACAAGCTTCACGTTTCATTATCACCTTATTATCCTTTGCGATCATCTTAATTTTGACCAGAGATTTGGTTGTTTCGTTATCCGTATCAACACTTTTGTCATTTCTGGTTTGTATCATGCAAAATAAAATGATGATACCTCATTTTGTACAAGAACATTTGACAATCAATAAGGAGAATTTAAGAAGTCTTTTTCTCGTATGTTTGCCGGTCTGCTTAAGTAATTACATCAGTACTTATATTGTTAATCTTCCGAAATATGCCATTGATGAAATCTTTGGCGATGAGATGCAGTCTGTGTATGGCATTTTGGTTTTGCCGGTTGTGACAATAAATATGTTAAGTGTGGTTATTTATCGTCCAATGATCAACGGTTTATCACGCGATTATTATGATTGTCAATATCCGGTTTTCTTTAAAAAAATTGCAAAACAAATAATTGTAATTGTTATCTTAACTTTATTAGTTATAATAGGCGGTTATCTGATCGGATTAAAGCTATTGGGAATGATTTACGGAATCTCACTGGAAATATATATGATATCGTTTATCATTATGCTGATCGGTGGCGGATTGAATACCGTTGCGGCTTTTCTTAATGTGATTCTTACAGTACAACGAGCGCAAAACAAATTATTGATTGGTTATTTTGTTACGGCATTGTTCGGTATCCTGGCTTCTCATCAACTGATCTTGCAATTTGGTTTGATCGGAACAGCTTTGTTGTATGCAGGATTATCACTATGTATGTGTTTGCTGTTTATGCTGTTTATTTATGTCAGCTATAAGCAAAAAGTGAGGGCAGATCAAGATGAATGAGAAAGTAGATATCGTATTGTCGGTATATAAGCCAAATATAGAGTTTTTGGAAAAACAGTTGGAATCTTTGAATGAACAAACTTATCCGAATATCGAAGTAATAATTCACGATGATTGTGTTGAAGAGCGTTGCGATAGAGCGGTGTTTGAACGTAAGCTTACCAAGATACCCTATCGTATTCTTCCTTATCAAGACCGTAATTTGGGTTATACAAAAGCATTTGAAAGATTGGTAAAAAATACAACCGGTGCTTACATTGCATTCTGTGATCAAGACGATATATGGCTGCCGGAAAAAATTGAAAAATGTGTTAATGAATTGAAAGCAAGCGGATCGCTATTGGTCGCAACAGATCGTATGATTATTGATGCACAGGATGAAATTATTTGTCCCTCGGTTCGCGCTGTCAGCCATAAGCAATATGACTCATGGCATACCGGAGAAGATATTTGTAAGTATAATATGTTTATTTGTTATGCGGTTGGGATGTCCATTGTTATCAGTGGAGAAATAGCCAGAAAAGCCATGCCTTTTTCTGAATATACAGGACATGACAAATGGGTGATTGCTTGTGCCAGCGCAGAGGGTAAAGTTTCCTTTCTGGAGCAGCCGCTGGTAAAATATCGTAGGCATGGCAAAAATGTAAGCGGAACGTTAAAAGGAATCCGTTCTAAGCAGGATTATATGGAACAAAGAGTACTGGATCATATCGGAATCATTTCAGATTTTGAAAAAAAATATCCCGATTATAAGGATCTGCAGGAAGTCAAAAAATTTGCTTATGCAAGAAAAAATCACAATATTAAGGATTTATGGAAATATCGTTATCTTTCCTTGGATGTTGCAAAATTCGAAATCGTATTGGCTCTGACACCGGACTTTTTATTTCAGTCCATACTTTATTTTGTTCGCTTATTGAATGATAGACTCATTAAATAATTGAGATAGGGAGGAATGTACATGATATTGGAATATGTCAAAGGACTGATCTTTGTCGTCTTGTTTTTAATTCTGATATCCATGTTTGGAAAAAGTATCATCCGATCTGATAACTTTTCTGAAAATCTTATCATCGGATTTATATTATATACCGCTTTACAATTTTTTGGTGGGTTTCTTTGCCAACAAATGCGGTTGCCGTGGCTTGTTTATCAACTGTTTATGATATGCTTATTGACATTTATCATATATAACTTATATCAAAGTAAAATAACCATTCATTGTAGCCAGCTTATTTCGCATATGCGAGAATATTGGATTCTGTACACAGTTGCTCTTGTTTTGGTGTTTTTGGCATTGATGAATTTAGATTATATTTGGAACGGAAATAATACTGATGACGGGTATTATTTAAATAAGATCGCAATGGCTCCTTATGTTTCCTCTTATGTTGATTATAATTATGCGACAGGTTTTTTAGCACCAAGTACTATTGTGCGGAATTTAAATACGTTTGAAATAGAAGCAGCTTTTTTCTGTCAGCTTTTAGGTATGGAAGCAGCCATATATGCGAAAGTATTCTTATCGTTTATTCATTATGTATTACTGCTGAATTCTATATATTGGTTTTATCAGATGATGGATTCCGGCAAAATGAAAAATCTTTTGATTTATGTATTAATACCGGTGTTGTTTTTCGGAATCTATCAGGAAGTGATGCTGGAAAATCATATGATTGTGATGGTGGATGCTTGGCAGTTTAATTCTGCGATGTGGTATGGCTCTACTTTGGTCAGAACGGCGGGATTTTTCATGTTGATGACACCGCTTTTAAAAAAAGAAATAACAATGACAGAAAGATTCTTTCTTTTGGGCATTACTTCCTGTGCGCTGATATCCAAATCATCACAAGCGCTGCCCCTGATCTTTCTTGTATGTATGAGTACGCTTATTTTGTATCTGATTTCTGCTTTCCAAAAATACAATAATGTTAAATTATTGGCTGGTATAGGAGTGTTGATATTCGGGTGTGTTTTGGTTCCGCTTCCTACCCGGCTGCAAACAAGAGCGGCAGGAATTCAAGCCCTTATCGTTGAGAATATGCATTCGCTGATATTGATTGTTTCAATTCTGGTGATTTTGATTGCAGTTTATTTTGGCAACTATAAAATGAGAAAATGGAGCATTTGGATATTGTTGATTGGGGGTCTTATCTTCATACCCCGACTCAATCATTTGTTTTTAATACTCAGTTTTTATGATTTTGTCGCAAATCGTATGGTTACCTTGTATTATTTTACGATTATTATGAGCGCGTCTCTCTATATTTTTATCGGGATGTCAAAGTACATAAATAAAAGGCTTGTATATTATATATTATATTTTATTGTCGCCTGCATTTGTGTGAATTATCCATTGAAATATATACAAAGTCATCATGGATTAAAATTCAGTGTACGGATTTTGATGGAGCATGATTACTTAATGCCGAAAGCGACGATGGAATTGGGTGAAAAACTGGAAAAAATGAAACAAAATCGTGAAGAACCGTTATATGTCCTCTCACCAATGTGGTTCAAGAACTATAATATTCCTCATTCACCGGCAACATCATTACGCTATCAGGCCTTTGATATTTATTCCATCGGCGCCTGTGGACGTTATCCCGATATTGATGAGGGCCTTCCTTTTGCGTCATATACCGAGAAGGATCAGCTAATCTTTGATATGTATAATTCGGGAGAAGACAGAAACAACGATAAACTGAAATCAGTCCTGGATAGATTTCCGATCAACTGTATTATTGTGACCTATGAAGATGCGGCAAATAGCTTGGGATCGCTGGGTTATCGAATTGAGGAACAGGTACCGTTGGATGATACGTTTACCTATTATATTTTGTTAAAGCAATAAACAGCGAAGGGAGGAGGAGTGAAACTCTCATTGTTTCACGAAAACTTTATGGATTATATAAAAAGCTTCTTATTTCTGATATTCTTTATCACTATGCTCCAAGTTCTAGGAAAAAAAGTCAGTCACCGTGATCGTTTCACTTTGAATTTGATATACGGCTATTTGGCATATTCGTTGATACAAATGATAGGTGCTGTTTTTGTGCAACTGTTTAAAATCGACTATATCGTTTATAAGATATATATGATTTTGTTTGTTATGCTCTGTATCTATATTATGTATGAAAAATGGAAAAATTCATATGAAAAAGATGATATCAGGCAAATCATAAAACAACATTTTTCAAAGTATTATTTGCTTTATATCATTTCGTTTGGCTTACTTGCGTGTGCTTTGATGATGACCAATTATTTATGGGTGGGAAATCATCAGGATGACGGTTGGTATTTGTTAAAGGTAGCACAGGCTCCCTATCTGGGAAATCAATATGATATCAGTTATGCGACTGGTTTTCATTCAGATCTTGGATTGGCTCGCTGTCTGAATACCTTTGAGCTTGATTACGCCTTTTGGAGCAATCTGCTCGGTATTTTTCCTTCTGTTTTTTGTAAAGCAGCGATGGCCTATTTTAATTATTTTTTAACACTGTGTGGTTTTATGGAATTGATCTATTACTGGAAGCAAGAAAAAAAGATTTTGCCGCACATCTGTCTGTATTTCTTATTGACGATATTTATTTTTGCGCTGCCCTCGGAGACACTTGCGAACCATCATATTTTGACACAACAGGATGGTTGGCACTTTTCAACGGCTATTTGGTATGGCTCCGGCGTTATTCAATCTGTTGGTCTTTTACTGCTGTTTATTCCCATGTCTCATTATAAAAATGCCAGTATAACTTCAGTCGGTGTATTCGGATGTATCAGTCTGGTTTTGATGTCAAAGTCATCACAGGCATTACCTTTAATTGTCTTGTGTGGTGTCCTTTATTTACTTGATCTCATTTGGAAGAATATAAAAGATAAAAAGATAGCGATGTTTATGATACTGATGGTATTTGTCCTTTTGGCCTTAATTCCCGGAATTGTTTCATCCTATTCTGATATTCAGGTCTTTATGAGTTCCGCCACAAAAACATATTTTTCGAGTCCGCTTATCTTGGGGGCGATCGCCGTCATTCTTTTTGTGACCTATATCTTGAAAGATCAGAAACAGTTGGTTCATTGGAGCTGGGCATTGGGATTCTTTCATTTGCTTATTTTCTTTCCCGGCATCAATCATTTGTTTTTGAATACTGCAATTTATACTTTTGTGGCAGGAAGAGCCGTAACCACACTTGGATTTATGAGTGTCGTTTGTGCAGGGATTTACGCAGGATTGTTATTTACGCAGTATCGACTCAAAGAGATTTACTTAAAAAGCATTTACTTGGGCGCAACGACTTGTATTTTTATTGTGTTTACGATCAGTCATAATGTTAATATCGGATTGGGAAACTCTGTTCTCCTGTTAAAGGAAAATCCTCGATTGATTCCGGAATCGACTATTGAATTGAGTGAGGCATTATCCGAAATAGCCCAAGAATCGGATCTTATTGTGTTGAGTGATTCATGGGTTACATCAAGTCATAATCATGCCCATGCGATGGCGACCAGTCTTAGAATCGAAGCGAATAATATAAAGGTAATAACTGCGATCCATCGTTTTGGGGATATGGATGATAATATAGTTTATAAGAATTTTGATTTAGAAAAACAAATGATTTTTGAAGACTTTGTGAAATATAATCATAGTAAGGAAAAAATCGAAAAACTTAAGGAATTATTAAAGGAATATCCTGTTGATATCATCGTTACAGGGAAAAAAGATGCAGCAAATTCCTTGCAGGAGAACTTTGGATGTGAGCTTCTTCAAACTGTTTCCACCGAAAATGAGATCTTCACCTATTATATTCTTGCTTATCATCAGGGTTTATAAAGGGATGCTTGAATGCCGTATCACGACATCGTTTTAAAAGCGTAAAAACGCTTGCCATATCTTTATTTTATGTTAAAATATAAAGCAAGTAGGTGAGAGGTATGAAAAAGGTATTTTATAGTGCTGTCGGATTGGTATTTGCGATAATTCTCGGTTGTAGCGTTATGAATGTTAGTGCCAAGGGTTATCAAAATATTTTTGTACAGCAGGGGCAAAATTGGAACTATTATGACAATAACGGTGACAAGGTAAGCAATGCTTGGGTATATGTAGACGGTACCTATTATATTGATGAAAATGGTAACGTTACATATGGAAAAAAAGTAATTGATGGGAAGGAATATGTGTTTGATGGCACAGGAAAGCTTACCAATGATTGGCTGACGTATGACGGCTCACAATATGTGATGGCCAGTGGCGCGCCGATTAAAAATAAACAATTCATTCTCGGCAGTCGACATTATTCTTACGATGATAACGGTAATGTGGTTACGGGGCTGCAGACGATTAACGGAACGCTTTACTATCTGACCCCTAATGGCGCAAATCAAGAGGGTTTTCAGATTATTGAAAATGCTTGGCGTTATGTTTATAAGGATGGAAGAGTGGCAGCGAATCAATTCATTACGCTAAAAGACGGTGAGCATTACGTTGATAGTCAAGGAAGAGCGAAATTCGGATTCACAACAATTGATGGTAATAGCTATTATTTTAACAATAGCGGTGTCATGCAGACGGGTATTATCTATCTGAATAACGGATGGAAGATTTTTGACGCTAACGGTAAGATGGCTGTGAATCAATTTGTTAAGTATAAGGGTTCAACATATTTTGCCAATGAATCCGGAAATATTGTATATGGTTTAAAAAAGATCAACGGAAAATCTTATTACTTCAATAGCACCGGAGTGATGCAGACCGGAACCTTGCTTGTTAATGGCGCATGGCGTTATTTCGGCAGTGACGGTGCTATGAAAAGCAGTGAGTGGTTTAATATCGGGAAAGATACTTATTATGCTCAGGCGAGCGGATCTTTAACATATGGTACGGCAAATATAGATGGTGATATGTATACCTTTGATTCAATGGGCAGATTGAATGTGCGGGGCGGTTTTGTGAGCGATGAAAAGGGAACGAAGTTCATAGAGAATGGCAAACCGGTCAAGAATGCATTCCGCGATGTTAACGGTAACCGCTATTATTTAAATAGCC
>CAJUGR010000005.1:0-11573 GCA_910586285.1 uncultured Erysipelotrichaceae bacterium | reverse complement strand
ATTAATTGGAACGCGTTAAAAGCAAATGATGTCAGTTTTGCGATTATCCGTGCAAGTTTTGGTGATGCCATTGCAGGTAGAGAAGATTATCGTTTTGAAAAGAATATATACGATGCCTATACCAACGGTATGAAGATAGGCGTTTACCATTATTCTTATTCCACAACGGTAAATGACGCAAGAAATGAAGCCAATCATATTTTATCAATATTGAATGGCAGATATATTGATACACCGATATACTTTGATATTGAAGACAAATGTCAAAGCAATTTGAGCAAAAGCCAAATTTCCGCTATTATTGATGCCTTCTGTACGACGATTGAAAAAGGCGGTTATCGTGCCGGTGTTTACGCCAATTTGAATTGGCTGAATAACAAAATTGAACCTTGGTCATTACAAGGAAGAGATGTATGGGTGGCACAATGGAATGATCATTGTGATTATAAAGGTGATTATACCATGTGGCAGTTCACCAATAATGCTATTATTGATGGAAAACGGTTTGATATGAATATTTGGTATCGTTAAGGCAGCGGCTGAGTATCGCTGCTTTTTTGTGTTTACAACTTTCGTTTCGAGGGTTCTGTGTTGCTTTTGCTCATATTAAAAGGTATAATAAATATGTATTTACAGAGGTGAAACCATGGTCTTTAGTTCGTTAATTTTTTTATGGATTTTCTTTCCAATCATATTTATTTTGACGAGAGTAAAATATACACAAATCCAAAACATCATTCTTTTGGTTGCCAGTTTGTTTTTTTATGCATGGGGAGAACCGCGATATATTCTATTAATGTTGATTTCTATCGGTATTAACTATTTATTTGGTATCTTGCTTGAAAGCTGCAAAGGAAAGCCGCAGAAATCAATGTGGTTAATTGCAGCTATTGTTTTAAATGTCGGTTTGCTTGGCTATTATAAATACTTTAATTTTTTTGTCGGCATTATTAATGCTGTGGCAAATCATGAGATTATTGCATCACGGGATATTGCATTGCCGATCGGAATATCTTTTTATACGTTTCAGGCGATGTCTTATGTAGTGGATATCTATCGGGGAGTGACCAAGGCGCAGAAAAATATCGGCAAATTGGCTTTGTATATTTCTCTCTTTCCTCAATTAATTGCGGGTCCCATTGTCCAATACAAGGACATTGAGAAACAAATTGATCACAGAACCATTAATACTGATCAGGTCTATGCGGGAATTCAGCGCTTCGTATATGGGTTAGGAAAAAAAGTAATTCTTGCTAATACTTATGCCCAAGTCGCTGATAGAATTTTTGAAATTAATGCCCATGAATTAGGATCCTTAATATGTTGGATCGCAATGGGGTTCTATATGCTGCAAATTTATTTTGATTTCAGTGGATATAGTGATATGGCAATCGGTTTGGGAAAGATGTTTGGCTTTGAATTTCTTGAAAACTTTAATTTTCCTTATATATCGCAATCGATTAAGGAATTCTGGAGAAGATGGCATATTTCTCTTTCTTCGTGGTTTCGTGATTATTTATACATTCCCTTGGGCGGAAACAGAAAAGGAACATGTCGAACTTATGTGAATTTACTAATCGTTTTTTTGGTAACCGGATTGTGGCATGGCGCAAGTATGAATTTTGTTATATGGGGTCTTTATCATGGCGGCCTTTTGGTATTAGAACGATTGTTTTTGGGTAAATACCTAGAAAAAAATAAATATAAATTTCTGAATCACTTATATTGTATTTTAATGGTTTTGATCGGATGGACCATTTTCCGCTTTGATCATTTCACAGAAGGAAGAGAAGTTTTAGCTGTCATGTTCAGCATGAAAGGCAGTGTTTACAGTATTCTTCAATTTGTGAATATAAAGGATATTCTTCTCTTTATTGTCGGCATTATATTTGCTTTTCCGCTTGTAAAATTGCCTTTCTGCTTGAGTGAAAAGGTAAAGTGTTGCTTTGAATGCATTGCGATTTTTGCCATCACCTTTATTTCTGTTTTGATGCTGGCAAACAATGCCTATAATCCATTTATCTATTTTCGGTTCTAAGTGAGGTGATAATGATGCAAACATATAAAAAATCAGTGATTATTCTGTTCTTCTCTTTTTTGATATTTCCTGTATTGAGTTTCCCGTTTGTAAAAAATGGTACAGATGATACAACCTTTGAAAACCGTACTCTGGCAGAGAAACCGGAATTTAATTGGGAGACATTAGATACGTATCCGACCCAATTTGAAGCTTATTTTAATGATCATTTACCTTATAAAAGTCAATTAGTCGGTTTTTACCAATCAGCGAATTATCGGTTATTTCATGAAATTCCTACCAATAAAGTATCTTTGGGAAAAGATAATTGGCTATTTTATTTAGGAGAACCGGAGGAAGATCCTATTGCTGATTATCAAGGCACCAATTTGTTCACTGAGGAAGAATTGAAACTTATCAAAAGTAATTTGAAAAAGGCAGCTGCTTATTTTGAAGAGCGAGGGATAGAATTTATACTTATGGTAGCGCCAAATAAAGAACAGATTTATAGTGAAAAGATGTCGAATGCTTATAAAATTATCAATGAAAAGAAACGTTATGATCTTCTTATAAGCTATCTGAAGGCGAATTCTGATATCCGAATTATTGATCCCAAAGAGGAACTGTTAAAAGAAAAGGAAAATTATCAAGTTTACTATCAGTATGATTCCCATTGGAATAAACTCGGTGCTTTTATAGCTGCACAACAGCTGCGACAGGAATTACAGGGAGAGCGCGATTACTTATCGGAAAAAAGTATAAAAAGAGAAGAACAAATTTCGGAAGATTTGGTGGCAATGACAAATTTACCCCAATATTTTGATGATGATTTTGATGATGTAATAACAGATTATCAAAGTGATGTGTCAACCGAACTCTTAGAAAAGAGTGATGATAATTTTTTGATTAAATATCGCTCTGATGCAAAAGATCAAAGACGTTTGTTTATCATTAGAGACTCCTTTGGCGAAGGCTTAATCGATTATTTATCAAAGGATTTCGCTCATACAACTTTTCTGCATCGTAATGCATATCATATTAACTATGTCAATGAGGATCATCCGGATATCCTGGTATATGAAGTGGTAGAGCGAAATCTTGACTTATTAAAAGAAGATGGTGTGAATTTGATTTCCAATGAATAATGAATTCCTATTGCATTTTCATTAAATTTAGGTCAATATATTATATGAAGAAATATAGTGAAGATGAATCCTTCATTAGAAAGAGTGAGAAGATGAACTGGAAAGAGATAAGGTTAAATACTGAGTTATTATTAAAATTAAGTAAAAATGATTTAAAATCTAAATATGCAGGCTCTGTGTTTGGAATCATTTGGTCTTTTATTCAGCCGTTGGTTACGATTGGTGTTTTCTACTTTGTGTTTCAAGTAGGCTTTAAAAATCCACCGGTAGAGAATATAGAGTTTGTGTTGTGGATATCTCCGGCTTATTTGGCCTGGATTTACTTTCAGGAATCATTAATTACCAGTTCCGGCAGTCTGTTTGAGTACAGCTATTTAGTAAAAAAGATAAAATTTAATACTTATTTAATTCCGATAGTAAAAGTGTTTTCTTCCACGTATATACATTTTTTCTTTATTTTGTTTACATTTATATTGAATATTCTTTATGGACATATGCCCCAATGGATATGGCTTCAGATATTCTATTATGCATTTTGTCTGTTTTTCATCAGTATCGGTTTAGCGTTGTTTTGTTCCGCTGTAACTGTGTTCTTTAAAGATTTTTCTCAGATCATCAGTGTTCTGCTTCAGTTAGGCTTTTGGGCGACACCGATTTTCTGGTCTGCGGAAAACATGTCACCGATCATATTGAAGATATTAAAAATCAATCCGCTTTATTATATCATACAAGGATATCGCGATACCTTTATTACCGGTATTCCTTTCTGGCATCGAACGTCTACGACATTGTATTTTTGGTGTTTTACGATCGCGGCATTATTATTGGGAAGCTTTGTTTATAGGAAATTAAGAGTGCATTTTGCGGATGTGCTGTAAAGGAGATATTTATGAGTGATTGCGTGATAAAAGTCGATCATGTATCGAAGAAATACAAGTTGTATGCGACACCGATGGATCGCATGAAAGAAGCGTTGAGTGTCAGAAAAAAAGCGTATCATAAAGAGTTTTATGCTTTACAGGATATAAGCTTTGAGGTAAATAAAGGAGAAATACTGGGAATCGTCGGTGTGAACGGGTCTGGAAAATCTACTTTATTGAAAATCATCACAGATGTATTAACGCCGTCTGACGGTAATCTTGAGGTAAACGGAAAAATCAGCGCTTTGTTAGAACTGGGGGCAGGCTTTAATCCGGAATATACAGGAATTGAAAATGTGTATTTAAACGGTACGATATTGGGCTATACTAACGAGGAAATGAAAGAGAAGATTCCTGCGATTGTTAAGTTTGCGGAAATCGGAGCTTTTATTCATCAGCCGGTGAAGTCCTACTCCAGCGGTATGTTTGCACGCTTGGCGTTTGCGGTGGCAATTAATGTGGATCCGGATATTTTAATTGTGGATGAAGCCTTAAGTGTCGGCGATTTGAATTTTCAAATCAAATGTATGAAAAAATTTGATGAGTTTCGTAATGCAGGAAAGACGATATTATTTGTATCCCATGATGTGAATGCGATCAAGCGATACTGTACAAGGACGATTTGGATTAAGCAGGGGCATTTGGTGGCTGATGGCAATACTGATGATGTGACGGATCGCTATCTTGACTTTCTGCATTCCGCAGAAGCATCTGCATTTCGATCAGATGGTAAGGTTGAGCAAAATGAGGATGGTCGGAACGCTGATTTCCATGATGATTATATATCACAGAATCCGAATGATATTGGACGAATTGTGGATCTGAAACTTTATGATCAAAATGGTAAAGAAACAAAAGATATTCAGTTTGGTGAGGAAATGAGTGTTGAACTCGATTATATAATGAAGCGCGATGATATTGGTGAGATTGTATTGGGAATTGCGATCTATGCGTTGGATAACCAATATATTTGCGGTTTGAATACATTATTGGATAAATACCATGTGGAGTATAAAAAAGGTCATAATAAACTGCGATTAACCTATAAAAAGATGAATATTTTGGGAGGCTCTTATTCATTTGATATTGCAATCTATGAGAAAAATGCACAGGTACCGATTGATTATAAATCGAGAGTTTGTAAATTTGTAATGCATGCGCCTTATATCGGAGAGGGCACCTGCATTATTGAACATTCATGGAACGGTGAGGTATGAATATGATTAAATATGATGTTCCTTTAGGGTTAGAACATAATAATAATCTGATGCGGCTTATTCAAAGAATAAAAAAAGATTCTACCGTGTTGGAATTTGGACCATCGACAGGAAGATTAACAAGCTTTATGGTTTCGGAACTACAATGTACGGTTTACGGTGTAGAAATCGATGAAGATGCTTTTTCGGTTTGTAAAAAATATTTGAAAAAGGGATTATGCGGCGATATTGAGGACTATGCCTGGCAAGAGAAATTTTCCGGAGTCACCTTTGATTATGTTATTTTTGCCGATGTGTTGGAGCATTTACATGATCCCAAACGTGTCATTCAAGAGGTAAAGCCTTTTTTAAAAGAGGATGCGGAGATATTAGTATCGATTCCCAATATTGCGCACAATTCGGTTTTGATTGAATTGTTACAGGGCAGATTTGATTATACCGGTACGGGCTTGTTGGACAATACTCATATTCATTTCTTTACGATGCAGACCTGTCGGGAAATGTTTGAAGAAAGCGGGTATCATCTTGTATACAGTGACGGTACAACGGCAGAACCGTATAATACGGAGATAGCGAATTCTTTCAACAATTTTCCGGTGGCAGCAGAGCAGTATTTAAGCAGCCGTGATTACGGTAATTTATATCAGATCATTTATGCTTTCCGCCAGAAACCGGGAGAAGTGGTGGATCATCTCAGTGAGCGTAAGAATAGAGACTACTTTGCAAGAGTCCGTTTTGATTGCGGTGAGGGATATGATAAGAATAATGATCTGATATTACAACTGGACTTACATAAAAAAGAACACGAATTTATTATAAAGGAAAACGATATTCCCAAAGGATGCACGGGGATTGCCTTTACCCCTTTGGATCATTATGCATATCAGTGCAGAATTTATGACTTGATGATCAATCATGAAAAAAAGAATTTCCTGCCGACTGGCAATGTTTTGTATGATAAGGATTCTTCCTTCTGTTGGGCTTACCAGGGACATCTGGAATATCACGGTGATGAAATAAAAGATATTTATTTAAAAATAGAAGTGACAAAAATTGATATTTTTGAATTGTCACAGTACTGTTTTCATGAGTGTGCAAGAATAAAGGATAGGGCACAGGTGGAAATTCGTCGTTCTCTGATTGAGCAAAAGCTGAAAAATGCTGAAAAGGAAGGTCATTATCGCCATCTTTTGCGGGTCGGAAATTTCAAAAGACCATTCCTCAATAAACTATATCGACGAATGAGATCATTTGACGGTAATGGTGATAAAACCAATGTGGATATCATGTGTATTGACAGCAATCATCAACAGATCGATGATAAACAATGCGTGGTGAAGCAATATGATGGTTTTCTTCCCTCCTCGAAAGCAGATTATGTGGTTATATGTTTCCATCAAGTGAAGTTGAAACCAAACTATATGAACGTGATTTTGCGCTATCTGAATCAAGGTTATGCCAATGTGATTTTTTCTGATTGTGAAAATGCGCAAAATGAGCCGATTTATAAGACCAATTTCTCTTATGATTATTTGGTGAATCAAACGCAGGAATATGATGCATTGGTGGTGAACGCAAGCGTTTATAATATCGTCGCAGAGATGTTTGACTTATCGACGGTACACTCATCCTATGATTTTGTGTTAAAATTATCGCAAATCACTGAAGATTTTGCGCATATAGCTGAGAGCTTATACATAAAAAAACAAGAAGTCATTTCATATGATGAAGGGATTTTGAATTCTTTACATGAGAATTTACGGATGAAGTATAAAGATGCATTTGTGAATGTAAAACAGGTCGATGATCAGTCTTGTCGTCCGCAATTCAATTACGCAAGCAGAAATGTTAAGATTACTATTGTTATTCCGATGAAAGATCACTGGCAATTAAGTGATGCTTGTATTCAGAGTATTTTAGATAAGACCGATTATGAGAATTATGATATTCTGATTTTGAATAATCGCAGTGAAGAAACCGAAACGTTCGCATGGTTTGATCGAATAAAGAAACACGACAAGGTCCAAGTTATCGATGCCGATTTTGAATTTAATTGGTCAAAACTAAACAATTTCGGTATTCACCATTCCGATGCGGATATGTTTGTGTTCTTAAACAATGATACATTAGTGATCGGTGAAGCTTGGTTGAACCATCTGTGCAATGATGCGATGCGCCCTGATGTCGGCGTAGTAGGTGCTTTGTTATTGTATGATGACGATACGATTCAGCATGCCGGCGTTGTGGTGGGCATGAATGATTTTGCGGATCACATTTTTAAGCAAGAAGAGATTTCTTACCAAAACCCAAGCTTTCTGTCTCCATTAGCGAAAAGAAATGTGCTGGCGGTGACCGGTGCCTGTATGGCAATTTCCAGAGAAACACTATTTCAAATCGGAGAGTTTAATGATACGTTCATTATTTGCGGAAGTGATGTGGAAATATGTATCCGTGCCTATAAGCAGGGGTTGAGGAACATTTATAACCCGGATGTAAGATTATACCATTTAGAATCAAAGAGCAGAGATACCTATATTCCGCCGATTGATTTTGAAATGTCGATCAAGCATTATGCGCCTTATCGGGAGATTGGTGATCCCTATTTTAATTCCAATCTGTCAAGAAAGCATACAACACCGAAGCAAAAGTAGAGGATAAGAATATGAATAAAAATACAAAACAATTTTTAAAGAAATTTAAATTTGTAAGGAAGATGCACCAGGAATTAATCGGTCAATATCTGGAGGAAAGACAGATTGGGGTCAATATTGATGAGATTACACCGTTAAAGGCCAAGCAGGCTAAATTCAATGAACAAAAAGTTCGTATTAATATTTTGGTGCCGACTTTGAGAAAAAATCAAGTGTTTGGCGGTATCAGTACAGCTATCAAGTTCTTTGAAGCGTTATGTGCGGAAGGTGACTTTAATAAGCGCATTATTACGACTGACAGTGATGTACAGCCGGAAGATATTGAGGGATATATGGGAGCGCACATTGTCTCTATGGAAAAAGACAGTAAGGCGTATTTTCAAATTGTCGGCTGTAATGATCGAGGTATGACCGATTTAAATGTTCGTGAAAACGATATATTTATCGCAACATCTTGGTGGTCTGCCTATATATTGAAACCGCTCATCACATGGCAAAATGAAACTTATGGCACAAAGCATAAAATGATTTACTTGATTCAAGATTATGAACCTGGCTTTTATCCATGGTCATCCCGATATTTACTGGCAGACAGCACATACGGTAATGAAGTACCAACCATTGCCGTATTCAATACGAGCATCTTAAAAGAGTATTTCTCGATAAACGGCTATCAATTTGACCATGAGTTTTATTTTGAGCCGGTGTTAAATGAAGCGCTGGGAAAGCATTTAGAGGAAGCGAAGAAAACGGCCAGAAAGAGACAACTCATTGTTTACGGAAGACCCGGTGTGGACAGAAATTGCTTTGAGATCATTGTCGGAAGTTTAAGAGAGTTGCTTCATATCTGTGATGAAGCAAGGGAATGGGAGTTCTTATCATTGGGAGAGTTCCATAAAGAAATTGACTTGGGATATGATAAAAGACTCGTTTCAAAAGGAAAGGTTACTTTATCTGAATATGCCAAAATCATGAGTGAATCTTCGGTGGGATTATCTTTGATGAATTCTCCTCATCCCAGCTATCCGCCGTTAGAAATGTCAACGTTTGGAGTTAAGACGGTCACAAATACATATGCCAATAAAGATTTAAGTGGATTCAATCAAAATTTGATTTCTGTAAATCATTGCAGTTATGAAAATGTTGCAAAGGCATTAAAAGATTTAGTCAGTCAATATTCATCGCATAGTGAGACTTCTAGGAATGAATCTTATACTGGTAAAAAAGATCCTTTCAATGGTATAATAAAGGAGATAAGCGAGCTGATTAAAAATATAAATTAATTTTTGGAGACAGGCTATGCTATATGAACCTTGCTATTCTTTGACAATATGGAGATTTAATGTATAATTGTGTATGCAGCTAATAAAGGGGTGTAAAGGTTAATATGAGAATAACAGTCGCGGGAACGGGATATGTAGGCTTAGTTACTGGTGTAGTTTTAGCAGAAATAGGACATGATGTAACTTGTGTTGATGTTAATGAAGATAAAATTCAAATGATGCGAGCAGGGAAATGCCCAATTTTTGAAGAAGGCTTGCAGGAATTAATGATTAAAAACAAAGAAAGAATAAATTATACAACACAATATGAAGCAGCATACAAAAATGCTGATGTAATATATGTAGGTGTCGGCACACCGGAACGTGCTGATGGGTCTGCTAACTTGGAATACGTAATGACTGCATGTAATCAAATTGCCGAAAGCTTAGAGCATGATTGTATCGTTGTGATCAAATCCACTGTTCCAATTAGAACAAATGACATGATCGAAAAGTTTTTAAATGAGCATGTAAAAAAAGGAATTCATGTGGATGTTGTATCGAACCCGGAATTTTTATCTCAAGGTACGGCAGTGCATGATACATTGTATGCTGCCAGAATCATTCTGGGAGTAGAAAATGAGATTGCTAAAAAGAAAATGAGTAAAGTATATGAGCCTTTGACAAAGGAACCTTATAATCAGCCCATCTTATTTATGAACAGAAGAAGTGCAGAAATGGTAAAATATGCCTCTAATGATTTTCTTGCTTTGAAAATATCGTATATTAATGAAATAGCAAATTTTTGTGAGACAGTGGGTGCAAATGTAGAAGATGTATCATTGGGAATGGGATTGGATTCCAGAATCGGAAACAAATTTTTGAAGCCGGGTATAGGATATGGCGGTAGTTGTTTTCCAAAGGATACAAAGGCGTTGCATGCAACGTCAAAAGAATTGGGAATGGAATTGTTGACGGTGAAGTCTGCTATTGAAGTGAACAAAAGACAAAAGCATCGCTTGTTCGATATGGTGTACAATGACTTTGAGGGGAAATTGACCGGGCTTCGAATTGCATGTTTAGGTGTTACCTTTAAACCGGGAACCGATGACTTAAGAGAGGCAGCATCAATTGAGAGTATTAAAATACTGCTAGATTTTGGGGTAAAGATAATGGTATATGATCCGGTGGGACTAGAGAATTTTAAAAAGATTTTTGGAGATTCCATTGTTTATCATACGAATATTGACGATACCATTCGAAATGCCGACTGTTGCTTGATTTTTACTGAATGGCAAGAAGTGAAGGATTATGACATCAATAAATTCGAACTACTGATGCATCAACCACTTGTTTATGATGGAAGAAATTGCTATTCTTTAAGTGATGTTAAGAAGACGAATATCACGTATAAGTCGATAGGTCGACCTGTAATTAATAAAAAAAAATTGATGATTGAGAATGTTAAATAATGGAAAGGAGTGGATGCAGTGAAAAAGCATTTGGTGGAAATTTCCGCTCTGATTATTCTTTCCGGAATTATCACCGGTATTTATATCACTGCATTCACTTCTTTTTTTCATCCTTTTTTGTTATTTCTATTATTTTTTAGTTTTGTATTCTTGTTAGGCGTGTGGGTGTATACATTCAAACAATCTGTGAGTAAAGAGTGCGCTATATTAAGTACGCTTTTAATAGCATTATTGTTATATGCTCCTTTTAAGAACTGCATTCATTTAAATATGGTTATTTCAACGGAGCAAGAGGGAGAAATATCTCTATATTATGCTCAATCCGATCAGAATTTTAATGAAGGTAACTGCATCAAATATAATATTAAATCTGATAAGAATCAGGAAGTAGCATTTTCAATACCGGTGGATACAAGAATATCTACAAGGATTGATTTAGATAATATAACAGACGCAAAGATTCATTCTTTAGTATTGAAAATGTTTAACAGTTCATTATTTGTTTATCAAACTGAAGATGTAACTGCACTTAATAATATTGATATTCATTATGAAAATGGTGATATGTATATTCATGCAAGCGGAGATGACCCTCATTTTGTATTGCCGTCATTTTTGCTTTTACCCTATCTTATTATATTTGTCGTTATGGCTTGCTGTATTTTATTGCCTCTTTCTTCTTTAGCATGCGTTCTTATAAATAAGCTGAAACCTAAGTATTATTCATCATTTGTTTTTTTGCTTATTTTTTTGATAGCATTTACTATTGTATTTATGCCTTTGTTGCAAAATATGAAAATATCGCCCAGTAATCTATTATACCAAATTCATCCGTGGAGTAATTCCGGCATTAGAACCCAAGGCCCTATATTATCGGATCCTATTGATG
>CAJUGR010000004.1 GCA_910586285.1 uncultured Erysipelotrichaceae bacterium | reverse complement strand
ACTTTTTTTCATATTTTGTATGGGAATCATTACTTAAACGGTATCTTCTCAAACTCCCGTACGCATGGCTAAATATGATGCATCTAAGACCAATAGGATTGATATATTGTTCACCGATTCCCCGTCTTCTTTTTTCCATTTTGTCGTCTTCTTTATCCTTGAGCCTATTAAGTGCTTTCATAGGCAAAAGGAAGTCTTGATTGAGAAACAGGCTTTTACGATCTGGTTTCTACTGTGATGAATAAATCATGCTTACTTTCGATGCTTTGCTTTCCACGCTTGAATCGCCTTCATGCGCTCGGTGACTTTTGCTTCACTGCCCATCATCGTAGGACGATAATAACAAGCATCACGCAAGCTGTCCGGCAAACATTTCATATCGGTCAGCTTATCCGCATGATCATGAGCATACTGATAACCTTTGCCATAGGACAAACCCTTCATCAGTGAAGTCACGGCATTACGCAAATGCAGCGGCACCGGTTCAGCGATCTGCTCCAGCGCATCCTTTTTGGCTTTTTCATAGGCAAGATACAGCGCATTGGATTTCGGTGCCAGTGATAAATACGTCACCGCATGCGTTAAATGAACGCTGCACTCCGGCATACCGATATCATGACAGGCATCATAAACCGCCGTGGTAATCTCCACCGCACGGGAATCGGCCATACCGATATCCTCTGAAGCAAAACGAATCAAACGCCGTGCAACATAAAGCGGATCTTCGCCTGCCTCTAACATTCGGGCCAGCCAATAAATGGCCGCCTGCACATCGCTGTTGCGCATCGACTTATGCAAGGCGCTGATTAAATTATAATGCTCTTCACCGTTTTTATCATATAACAGCGACTTCTTGGCAATACACTGTTCCAAAATATCGCGATTGATCGTAATCGTACCATCATGAATATCTCCGTTTAAAATCACCATTTCCAACGTATTCAATGCTGTTCTGGCATCACCGTTAGCAAATCTCGCTATTAACGGACACACATCGGATTCCATATTGATCGTAATTTGTCCAAACCCCTTCTCACTGGCCAAGGCATGATGAAGCAACTGTGTGATATCCCCTTCACTGAGTGCCTGTAACACAAATACTTTACAGCGGGATAGTAATGCGCCGTTGATTTCAAAAGAAGGATTTTCGGTGGTCGCACCAATCAAAATGATACTGCCTTTTTCCACAAAAGGTAAAAAAACATCCTGTTGGGCTTTATTAAAACGATGAATCTCATCAACGAACAAAATTGTTTTTTCACCCATGCGCCGTGCATCTTCTCCCCGTTGAAGCACTTCACGAATCTCCTTCACGCCACTGGTTACGGCACTGAAGTCAATAAAAGCCGCTTTTGTTTGTTTGGCAATAATGCGAGCCAGAGTCGTTTTCCCTACACCGGGAGGCCCCCAGAAAATCATTGAGGGGATGCGATCGCTTTCAATCAAATTGGTTAATACCTTGCCTTCCCCCAAAATATGCCGCTGTCCGACATACTCCTTAAGGCTTTGGGGCCGCAGACGACTGGCTAACGGATCCTGCATGGTGCGATCGTCAAATAAACTCTCCTGCATATACATCCCTCCAATATCTTTTATTATAGCACTTTCACTGGAAAAAATAAGAAAAACGTACTATACTATTCTTAACAACATAATAGAGGAGAGAGTTATGAGCCATCAGTATACTTTACAGCTTCATACGGGAACTTTTACCAAAGCAAACTACAACGTTGCCCAAATTCAGACGAAATGCGATGATCTGCTTGCGCACATTCGTGGGAAGGATATCATTATCGGCTGGAATACCGATAAGGAAAGCAATCGTCAGCTTATCGATTATTTTCACACCAAAGGACTGCGCGTCTTGTTATGGCTGCCGGTTTTAGCCAATAATGATGAACTGTGCGATATTAAAAAATCAGAATGCTGCGATGGGCATTCCGGTAAAGATTTCGGTTGTCCTTCACATTTACAAAATGCCCATGAAGTCATATCGCTGTATGAAACCCATTTTGCGGATTTACCTTTTGACGGTGTCTTTCTTGATAAGATTCGCTTCGCTTCCTTTTCCCAAGGCTATGAAGCCGGTTTTGGCTGCTTCTGTCCATCCTGTGAACGGGAGCTGGACAACGGTCATTTAGATTATATCAAGGAATTGATTCAAAAACACGATAAAAAACTCATGCGGGGGGAATATGATCGCTACGGTCGCTATCATTTTGCGGATTCTAAGGTCAATGCTTTCTATAAGCAGCGGGCAAAAATCATCAGCGATCTTGTGTTTAAGTTGGCCGCGTATTTCAATTCCCGCAAGTTGGTTGTCGGTACGGATTTATTTGCGCCGATCTTGGCTTACCACGTCGGCCAAAACATCAAAGAAATTGCCGCCATGGTGGATTTCGTTAAACCGATGATGTATACCCATACGCAAGCCCCCTCAGGGATTCCTTATGAATACGAAGCCTATATTCGCAACTTTGCCGAACCGGAATCATTCTCAAAACATTTTCCGGGAGGCCCACTATCGAATGAATCGCTGCGCACCCAGTTGGAATACATCGCCAATCTTCCCGCCAATATCGTACCCGGGATTGAAATCAATGTGATTCAGGGCGTATGTCATACGGACAGCGCCAGCGTCAAGGATCACTTAGCACTGTTTTCTCGTTATCCTACCATTGCCTTATGTTGGGATATCATGCAGATCAGTGATGACATCATCAGCGTCTTATAATGCGTCATTTTTGACGCATTTTTATTTTTTTTCCCACATGGCAAGCTTTTGTAATTGAGAAATGATACGATCCAGCAATGACAAAATACATATGATCCAGAGCGTCCATGCGAATACGCCGCCCATATCCAAATTCGATCGACAAATGTTCAGCTGTCTTCCGATACCGATGGCACTTTGTCCCAGAATTTCCGCCATAATTCCCACCTTCAAAGCCAACGATAGTCCAGCAGACGTACTCGAAAACAAATACGGACGTAAAAACGGCAAATAAACGTAGAAAACATCAAAACACTTGGAACCGGGATAGATCTTCATCAGATCATGATATCCTTGCGGAACATCACAAAGTCCCTGATACAGGGTAGCATACAGCGTTGGAAACAGAATCAAAAAGCTGATAACGATCACACTGGTTTGCGGTGAACACCAAAACAACACGATCAAAATATAAGAGATGTTGGGAATACTGCGCGTCAACAATAAAAACGGGTAACACAGATCCGCAAAAACAGGATAAAAATAGGTGACAAAGGAGAAACAAAGCGCCGCAAAAAAGGCAAACAAAAAGCCGCCGCAGATCCGAATCAGCGTATGTATTACGGCTGAATAAAAAAGCGGTTCCCGCAGCTGTGTTAGCATCGTCATCAACACGTGAACAGGACGAGGAAGAATGATATCATTTTGAATAAACAATGCCATTCCCTGCCATAGGCCAAGCAGAATCATAAAAGCCAAAAAGATTCGAACGCGCCTAGACATAGAATACCTCCATATCATCCAGACGAATGCAAGCCAAACGAGAATCCTCGCGATTGGCTGCACAGCCGCAATCAATAGCGATCATCTTCGACTTTGATAGTTCACAATCGCCGCTCCAAATTTGATAAGGATGGCTCGGATGATAAAAGTATGTAATGGTATGACCGAAAATCAATGTGCGCTGTGGCGGCAATGGATCTCCCTCCGTGATTCGATCCCATAAAAGTGATGCCGGGTTCATCCCGTTTTGAACAAAGTCTTTCAGATAAAGAATTTCCTTAGATAAACGCGGTTCCCAATTCGCATGAACCAAATAGAAACGGCGATCTTTTACCTTCACGTCACAATATGCCAGCGGCAATTCGCGTAAATGATCCAGCAGTGCGCGTTGTTCTCCGCGCGGCATAGCCGCAAAATCACTTTTGGTTTCCTTATTGTGATTGTGATCCCAACGATGAATACACTCCATGGAATGAAAGAGATCCCTTCCGGCTCTAAGCTTTCCCAACGCTTCATAATATTCCAGCATCATGTATTCATGGTTTCCCATTAACAGGATCATCTGCGGATGATGAAGAATCTGTTTTAACAAAGCAATGCCGTCCGGACCACGATCAATCACATCCCCTAAGACAAACAAAGTGTCATCATTTTGTAAGTGAATATGATCCAACATGGCCGTAAAACGTCCTTGTAAACCATGAATATCACTCATCACATAGGTTGCCACAAGGCCATCTCCTTTCTTATTTGAATAAATAAAGGTAATTTCTATAATGATAAAATGACCGGCAAAAACCGCCGGTCAAAGTTAGCGTATCAGCATATCTGAATCAAATGTGATATCAAACAACTTTAAAAATGCGGTAATCTCATCCCGTGCATCCTCCGCTGCCACATAATGCAGATTCTGCCGTTCCCAAGTTGCCAATGCCACCTCGGCACTGGGAATTCCCAGGTTTTCCAAGCCGACTTTTTCCATCATTGTCTTCATCTCTGCTTCATCACGGGATTCGTTCAAGAATGCTTCCACCTGCATTAGCGCCTCTTCACAGGCTGCTTCACGACCTGATTTGATAAAAATCGCTGCCTGCGGATAACCCGTTTGACCTTCGTCATTTTTTTGTAAATCATGCAAAATGGCAAAACTCATTCCTTTTTCCTTTGCCTTCGCTATGGTTGCCGTTGCGGCCGGCTCTGCCAAAAGACCGGCAGTAAAACGATCGCTTAACAGCTGCGCCTGTACATCCTGTGCGCTGCCGAAATAAGTCACGTTCTCACCAAAGCCTCTTTCTGTCAAAATTTTTTGGGGCACTGCGTTTTCACCGAAGGCGGCCAAAGGATCGCCGCTTTGGTATTCCTCACTGCCTACAATATACAGATTCCCCCAAGTAACAATGGATGCCAAGCGATAGTCACTGCTCTGTTTTTCAATCATTTTCGCGCCTAAATTGATCGGTGCGACAATCACATCATAATCACTGGCTGCTTTGGCCAGTTCCGCCGTCAAAGGATCACTGCCCGCAACACTGTCTATACTTATATTCTCCCCCTCATACAACGGAAGCAGCGCTAATGCCGGCGCACCCTGTGGCACCAAAATTTGAATCGGTTCCGCTGTGGTTTCCTTACTGCTACACCCCGCAAGCATCAGCACCAGAGCCAATATCCATGTTAGTTTTTTCATTAACGCTTATCCTCTACTTCCCCGCAAAGCTGTTCCACACATTCTTTCAAAGATAGCGTAACGCTGTCTTTTGATTGCGCGCGGCGTATCGTCACAGTATGGTTTTCGGCTTCTCCATCACCTACGACGATTTCCACCGGTATTTTGTGCATCTGGGCTTCACGGATGCGATAGCCCAATTTTTCATTACGGGCATCAACTTTGCATCTTAAACCGTGCGCACATAATTCTTCATTTACCCGATTCGCATAATCTGCGTGTCGTTCGTGATGAACCGGTACTACAACAATCTGTTGCGGTGCCAGCCACAGTGGGAAATGTCCGGCATAATGCTCAATCAAAATACCGATAAAGCGCTCAATCGACCCGAAGATTACCCGATGCAGCATCACCGGACGCACACGAGAACCGTCTTTGTCAACATACGTGATATCAAAGCGCTCCGGCAAATTCATATCCAACTGGATGGTACCGCATTGCCATACCCGCCCCAGGGAATCCTTGATATGGAAATCCAGCTTCGGTCCGTAAAAAGCACCATCTCCCGGATTGACTTGATATTTCTTTCCGGCCTGTTCACAAGCAGCTGCCAAAGCCGCCTCACTCTTTTCCCAAATTTCCAAAGAACCGATGTACTTCGTTTCCGGACGTGTGGACAATTCGATTTCATAAGACAAACCGAAAATCGAATAGAAGCGATCAATGAAACGAATCAAAGACACAACTTCACTCTCAATCTGATCAGGACGCATATAAATGTGAGCATCGTCTTGGGTAAAGGTACGAACACGAAACAAACCGTTTAAAGCGCCGCTCGCCTCGTGACGATGTACCTGACCCAATTCTCCCATGCGCATTGGCAAATCTTTGTAAGAATGTAAACCGTTTTTAAACACCAATAATGAACCCGGACAATTCATCGGTTTGATCGCAAATTCTCGATCATCCACCATAGAGGTATACATATTCTCCGCATAATTATCCCAATGTCCGCTGGTCTCCCACAATTCCCGACTCATCATAAGCGGGGTCTTAATAAACGCATATCCTTCTTTGGTATGCTCTTCATACCAAAAATCCTCTAATATATTACGTATAATCATACCGTTCGGCAAAAAGAACGGCATTCCAGGCGCATATTCACTCATCATAAACAAGCCCATCTCACGCCCCAGTTTCTTATGATCACGCTTCTTGGCTTCCTCCAGCCAATGCAAATGCGCTTCTAAATCTTCCTTGGTCTCAAAACAAACGCCGTAGATTCGCTGTAACATTTTATTATTGGCATCGCCCTTCCAATAAGCACCGGAATGCTTCAATAATTTAAAATTCTTGCACAGCTTGACACTTTCCACGTGCGGGCCACGGCATAAATCAAAAAATTCACCCTGTCGATAAATTGTGATATTGCCATCCTCAAGTCCTTGAATCAATTCCAATTTATAGTGATCATGAGCAAACATCGCCAAGGCTTCTTCCTTACTGACTTCCTCACGGACAATACGCTTGCCATCCTTGGCGATCTTTTTCATCTCTTTTTCAATTCGCTCCAGGTCTTCATCTTTAATGACATCCTCACCTAAGTCTATATCATAGTAAAAACCCTCAGAAACAACCGGACCTACCCAAAATTGCGCCTTAGGATACAGCCGCTTTACAGCCTGTGCCATCATATGCGCGCAGGAATGATTCAAAACGCTTAATTTTGCATCTTCTTTAAAATCTACCATTATAATCTCCTTCCATAAAAAAAGACTGAAGTCAAAGGACGTCAGTCTGTACGCGGTACCACCTTTGTTCATAAATCAAAATGATTCATGCCCTCAAACTCACGTAACGTGCAAGCATCGGTTCACCTTTTCAGGGACAGCTCCAAGGGAGTAAAACATAGCGCTCTCAATGATTTTTCAGCATCCAATCATCTCTCTGCATCAAGCGGTTATGCTTCGTATCCTTTTCATCGCTTTTCTATGCATATTTATACACCAAATTCATGACTTTGTCAATGAAGATGCACAATCAAATCCGTCTTTGCCGGATATCCTAAAGCATTTCAGATAAACACTCCAAAGGGCAGAATGAAAGCTTTGTGCATCCCTATATTTGTACAATTTTTGTGACTTATAAAAAAATGTTACAAAATTGTGCATGAAAAGTGTTAAAATAATAGTACGTTGGGGATAAAATCTTTTCGGTCATATTTGATTATCGCTTTTTCATCACAATATCATGATGAGAAGTGACGGAGGAAGAGGTGTCTTATGAGAAAAACGTATGGCTATGTTCGGGTATCTTCCAGAGATCAGAATGAGGCAAGGCAATATTTGGAACTGTTGGAATTTGGAATTGATGAAAAAAACATCTACATGGATAAACTCAGTGGAAAAGACTTTAACCGTCCTTCCTATCATAAGCTGGTCTATAAAAAAATCAAACCCGGTGATCTACTGGTCATCAAAAGTATCGATCGACTCGGACGTAACTACAATGAAATTTTACAAGAATGGAAATATATCACCAAAGAAAAAAACGTTGATATTAAAATATTGGATATGCCGTTATTGGATACCGATCAGAATAAGGACTTAATCGGTACCTTGATCGGTGACATTGTCTTACAGCTGCTCTCCTTTGTCGCAGAGAACGAACGCGTGAATATTCATCAGCGCCAGGCAGAGGGAATCAAAGCCGCCAAATTACGCGGTGTGCGCTTTGGACGACCGGAAATACCGCTGCCCGATGATTTTGAAGATATCTTGGAGAATTGGCAAGGCGGAACACTGGCTTCGAAGGATGCCATTGCCATATCCGGTTTAAAATACAGTACCTTCTATAAGAAAGCCAAAGTGGTTAAAAACCGCAAACAAAAACAAAAAGGAGCTTTATCCTCACAAGAGTGATAAAGCTCTTTCTTTTCTATACTTATATTTTACCAGCTTCCGCCGCCGCCCCCACCGAAGCCCCCACCGGAGAAACCGCCGCCGGAGAAACCGCCGAAGCTACCGCCGCCACTGCCGAAACTGCCACCTTGTTGGGGCTCGCTAAACGTCATGGAGCGCGAAATATGGTGGAAGGAACGATGGAATGAATTCCACCAAATCCAAGAGGTAAAGCCATCATAATAATTGGCTGATACATACCATTCCGGCTGAGGAATGATTAAGTCTTCAAACTTCGATGCCCAAACATCACTGACTCCCAATACATACGCGTAAGGAAGCACATCAAAGAAAGCAGATGGATTCTCTCGCGCCAACAGTTCAATTCGATCTTTTTCACAATGCAGGATGAATTCCCGCAATCCAAGAATTTGTCCCAGCCAACGATTGCCCTGCTTTGTGCGCTTATCCATAAACATCAGAACCAACAGCTGAATCATCTGCGCAATGACATAGATTGCGGCATAAAGCCAACGCCACGCCGATCCCATTACCACCATGAGAATGACACATACAGCCATAATGACCGCATGGAAGAAGAAGCATAATCCCCACAACAACAAATAATTGTGCTTCTTCATTACATAGCGCCTACGCATTAAGAAGATCCACGGTATTCCGGCCACCAAGGCAAATATCGCAATGATGAAGGCCGGAAACGTCATTTCCATCATGCCATAATGCATATAAAGAGCCCCCATAGCGCAGAAACAGGACGGCAAAGCCAACATCAGACACATCAGCACTTGCAAAAACAAGCTGGAGCCGGTGTAGATTCGCCGTGATTTCGCATGAAAATAATCCGAAAGACTTTTACAAGCCCGCTGTAATCCCTGACCGACTGAAACGGCCTTTAAATCCGATTCCGACACAAGATCTTTTTGTTTAAATACTGCGTGAAAGAAAGTCCGCTCATATGGCTTCGTATCGCTAGTTTCCATGTCGCGTAATTTCTCCAATTTTAAATGATGATTTTCATCCTCATGAATCTTTATATAACCGCGACGTGCCCAATCGATAATGAGTGATAAAATATCCTTATGATCGCCATACCCATCCACAATATAACCGACGGCAGCGCTGTCTAATCCATCCGGTGCCTGAAATTCTACCGTCACTACAACCTCATCGTCTTTCCCATAACAGAAAAACAATACAAGGGAAACAAGCGTGATGACCACTGTCGCAATGATCGCATACAACAGATAATCGGGAACTTCGGGAAATTGGAAATATCCGTCTTCTAGCGGAATCATGATCGTTGCCGATTCGTTTGGTCTCAACATCGTGGTTAATTCCCCCTCAATCCGGGTATCGTTCACCGTATGAGTCAGATTTTGATAAGCCGCCCCATAGGCACCGGTATACGCACTGATGCGCTCCTCATCAAAGTCCTTCGGCATATCAATCGTATACGTCATCTTCTTTACCACGGTATCAAAACCGTTGCCGATCAAATTCCAGTATACCATCTGGGCACCATCCATATCCAAATCCCGGGTATGTACCTGATAAGAGATCGTATATCGCTGTTTGCCGATCACCGTTCGATCGGGATCACCGATCTGAATCATGACACTGCCGCTGTCTACCTCAATATCACAAGTATCCGCGTCTCCGCAAGAAATGTGATCAATGGGAAAATAATAATTGCGATACTTCGCTTCCCCGCTTGTTTCATCCGTCCATTTCATCTCATACTTAGTTGGAATGGTACGATAAAAGCCGTGTCGATGTTCTGTAAAATCCAAAGTATATTCTTCTTCTACATAATAGGTTCCATCTTCATCCACACGCATCGCAATATGCAGATCATCAATAGTAAATGCTTCTCTGGCGTGAATCGGAGTTATAAAAATCCCCATGATCATAAGACAGATCGACATCAACTGCAATGCTTTTTTCATGTTCTCATCTCACTTTCAAGAAAAGGACAGTATCGCACTGTCCTAAAACTGTACCTTCACATTTTCCCGCTGTGCTGTATCAGGAATCTCATACAGCGGTTTCCGTGAAAAATGAAACAATCCGGCAAGAATATTGCGTGGGAACACTTCAATCGCATTGTTAAAATTCAGCGTGATCGCATTGTAATACTTACGGGCATTGGTGATTTCGCCTTCAATTCCTTTCAACTGTGACATTAACTCACCATAATGCACATCGGCTTTCAATTCCGGATAAGCTTCCGAAATTGCATATAACGGTCCCATCATTGCCTGGACTTTTTGTTCTCCGGCAATTCGCTCGTCCATGCCTTTGGCCGACACCGCCATATTACGGGCAGCTACCACATTTTCCAGCGTTGTCCTCTCATGCTTTGTGTATCCTTTGATTGTTTCCACTAAATTCGGAATCAAGTCATAACGCTTCTTTAAATACACATCCATCGTAGAGAATGCTTCCTCTACCTTATTGCGTAATCGCACCAATTTATTATAGCCGCTGATGACCCATAAAATCACTACCACGACCACTGCGATTACTACGTTTGCCCATATTGACATATCCATTCCTCCTTTTATCTATTGTCTACAATACAAAATTTCCGTTTTGAAAGATCGGCACCCATGTTCCTGGCGCGCTTTCTCCTTTGACATCCATATCGGCAGTCCCAAACATAAAGTCCACATGAATCAAAGAAACATTGATTCCTTTGTCCTTGAGTTCTTCCTCACTCATTGCGATTCCCCCTTCCAAACAAGCGGGATATGCACTGCCCAGTGCCAAATGACAAGAAGCATTTTCATCAAACAACGTGGTATAGAACAAGCATCCGCTTTGCGAAATCGCCGAATCGTAAGGTACCAGCGCTACCTCGCCCAAAGCGGTACTGGCCTCATCCATTGCCAACATTTCTGCTAATACTTCCCGACCTTCTTCCGCATCAAATTCACAGACCTTGCCATGGGAGAAAGTAAAGTAAAAATTGCGGATAACATTGCCGTTGTAGATAAGCGGTCGACTCGCTACCACCCTGCCTTCCACACGATCCTTATGCGGAGCGGTAAAAACTTCCTCGGTGGGAATATTGGGATTAAAACGCACATTGTTTTGTGCCACCTCACTGCCGCCACCCCATACATGGCGATTAACCAAACCGACCATCAAATCGGTTCCCAAGGAATTGGTAAAATGCAGACGCTGAAATGCATAAGAATTCAGCTTCGCAATGCGTTGTTGAAACAATTCATCACGTTGCTGCCAAGTAATAAGGGGATCGATTCCTTCTTCAACATAGACGCATTTTAAGATCGCATCCCAAAGCGACTCCAGCGCTTTTTCGGGAACTTGATCGGGAAAAACCATAGCGGCCCATTCGGGGTTGGGCACCGCTACAATCGTCCACTGTGCCTTACTGGCCAGTGTGTACTCTTGTACTTCCTTACTTGCTTCACCTACCGCACGGGCGCGAATGGCCATCTTCTTTGGATCACAATCCTTTAAAGCATTGGGATGCGGTGATATAATACGCATACAGCACGCGCCTTTTTTCAAATAATCCAACTGCTTATCAATCTGCCAGTCATGAACCTCACGCAGTGTTTCTTCATCCTGATAGCGATATTGACAACGCTCCAATTCACTGTCGATATAAGTAACCAACACTTCCCGTGCACCTGCTTCATATGCCTGTTCCACGACCATCCGGGTAAATTCTACCGTGTCGATATCCGCGCTAATCAACAGCGTTTGCTGCTCACTGAGATTGACTCCGGATTTCACCGCCAGCCGTGCATAAGCAGCACATAGCGACTGTTTCATTTTCAACCTCCTTTAAAAATGATCTTGTTTCCTTTGATTATCTTTGTCATTGTACCATATTTTCCGTTGTTTGACATCCGTTCTGATGCTTTTTCTATATTTTTATAAGTGTATCTGTACCGTTGTGATCAGCTTGAAACCATTTCATCATCGAATGGAATATGCAATATCATCCAAGCCTAACTGACGACACATCCTTCTTTTTATTCTTTCAACCCAAAAGCCAACCAGTTTCCATCTGGATCTTTGATTACAAATTCCTTGTTTTTATAATCCGTTAGCTTCCGCGATGAAATGATCTTTACCCTTTTGCCGACAATTCTTGTTCAAGTCGCTTTTGATCATCACAATAAATATATGCCTCATAGCTACATCCATACAACTTTCGGTTTGGCTGTATACGATCACTATTTGACTGAAGTAAAAGGATTTCAATATTATCTTGGTAAAGACAAATACACGGTTCCTTACATTCTAAACATTCGACTGCTCGAAAGCCTAAAACAGATTCATAAAACGCAGCCGTTTTCTGGATGTTTGGGATCGGAAATATATAACTTAATGCGATCAAACTCAAATACGATTTCTCTTTTTCCATCTTAAATTATTTAAAAATAACACCGACAGAAAGCATAGCCTTTCCGACGGTGTTCACTTCTTTATAAAATATTCCTTAACGCAAAAGGTTTAAGGGCACTATTTCACTTCAATGATTTTCATCGTATTGGTCGTACCGCTTCCGGTCGGATAACCGGCAACCAACAGAATCGTTTCCCCTTCGGCGATACCATGCATTTTGGCGATTTCCCGTGCCAATTCACATTCGTTATTGGCATTATTGGAAATATCGGATTTATAGGTGATAACACCCCAGTTGGCTGCCAATGAGCGTTGGGTTTTATCATCAAAGGTCACGGCAATAATCGGTGCCTTGGGACGATATTTTGATAAACGACGTGCCGTATTTCCCGACTGGGTAAATGCAACGATCGCTGCGACATCCATCGCCAAGGCAGTATCGGCAACCGAAATACCGATCGCATCGTTTTTGGTACGCTGACTTGTACCGATCTGTTTGCTTAGTGTTTCCTGATACGGGTAGATCTGTGATTCTATCGCGGTAGCGATTTTCGTCATAGTCTGTACCGCTTCTACCGGATAGGCACCGGCAGCGGATTCTCCGCTTAACATAATTGCATCCGTTCCATCCAATATCGCATTCGCAACATCACTGGCTTCCGCTCTGGTCGGACGCGGGTTACCCTGCATACTTTCTAACATATGAGTTGCGGTAACCACCGGTTTTCCCATTTCATTGGCGATACGAATAATCCGTTTCTGATAAATCGGTACCAGTTCCAAAGAAACATCCACACCCAAATCACCGCGGGCAACCATCACACCGTCTGCCACTTCTAAGATATCACGCAGATTATCAAATCCTTCCTGATTTTCGATTTTGGGAATAATCTGAATATCTTCGCGGCCTTCTTCCCGGCAGATTTTACGAATCGCCAACACATCTTCCTTACGGCGAGTAAAGGAGGCCGCAATATAATCAACGCCTTGTTGACAGCCAAAGCGAATATCCGCTTCATCCTTTGCCGAAACGAAGGGCATCGTCAATTTCACACCAGGCAGATTACAACCCTTTTTGCTTTTTAACACATGAGGATTTTCAATGCGACATTGCAGTTATCCGTCTTTTTTCTCCAACACCGTCAACCGGCATTTTCCATCATCAATCAGAATCGTACCACCTACGTTCACATCATCGAACACCTCAGGGCATTGAATGTGAAAGCGTTCCTTGGTACCGAGTACCTTTTCACGTACAATCGTGACGATATCGCCTTTTTCAAATGCTTCACTACCGTTAGCAAATTCACCCAGGCGAACCTCCGGTCCTTTGGTATCCAAAAGAATCGCGATGCTTCGGTTGATTTCACGGCTAACTTCACGAATATTACGAATACGCTGACCGTGTTCCTCAAAATCACCGTGAGAGAAGTTCAATCGCATCATATCCATGCCGTTCGCAATCAATTTTTTCATCATGTCCTTGCTTTCAGAAGCCGGACCGATGGTACAGATAATTTTTGTTTTCTTTTCCATATCGTAAATGTATTTCCTTTCTGTGCGTAACTAACCTTTATACCAAACGTTCAAACAGATTCTGTAACTGCTTACGGGAGCCGCGAGGCAGATTCAATGCCTCTTCGATCGGGGTCGCAATCATCTTATTGTCCTTGATACCGACGCACTGACCACCGATGCCCTGCATTAACAGATCCACTGCTTTTTCTCCCATGCGGGAAGCCAGTACTCGATCAGTTGGAGTTGGCGAACCTCCGCGCTGTACGTGACCCAGTACCGTAGCCCGACCAGAAAATCCGGTACTTAAGCTGATCTTACGGGCGAATTGATGAACATCCGTCATCTTTTCGGAAATGATGACAATCGCATGACGTTTTTTGCGGATCACATCCAGATCGCGCAAGCGTTCAAGAATTTCTGTTTCCTCAAAACCGGTTTCCGATGTACAGACGATTTCTGCTCCGCAGGCGATACCTGACCAAATGGCCAAATCTCCGCAGCGATTTCCCATCACCTCTACGACCGAACAACGATGGTGTGAACTGGATGTATCACGCAGTTTATCGACTGCTTCCACTATCGTTCTTAACGCCGTATCAAAACCGATCGTAAAATCCGTTGACGTAATATCGTTATCAATCGTTCCCGGCAAACCGATACAATTGATTCCCATATCCGTTAATGCCTGAGCCCCGCGATAACTTCCATCACCGCCGATAACAACGATGGCCTCAATCCCGCGCTTTTGAAGCTGTTCTACCGCCTTGAGCCGAACGGCCTCATCCTTGAATTCCGGTAATCGTGCCGATCCCAACACCGTACCGCCGCGATCGATAATATCGCCGACATTAGCCTTGGTCAGCGGCTCAATATAGCCTTCCACCATACCTTTATAACCGTTATAAATTCCGAATACTTCAATTCCGCTGTTTAATGCCACACGGGTGACAGCACGAATGGCCGCATTCATTCCCGGAGCATCACCACCGGATGTCAGAACTCCTATACGCTTCACCATATGCAATTCCTCCATTCCTGTACCATTATACTCTTATCGTGTTTTTTTTTCTACCTTTATTTTCTTCGCGATTCCCCTTTGACAAATTCCTCATCTGCAAGAGTGCGAATTCGCTCAATCAAACGCTCAGCCGCCATCGGTTCACTCGTCCGGGTACCATTCATCGCATAGCGTACTTTCAGATCATTCAAATTATAATTGCTGGTAAACAAAGTCAGCCGCTGCTGTTCCATTCGCGCATCCAAGAGCGGAAATAAAATATCATCACGACTCCATGCCGTCACACTTTCCCCGCCGATATCATCCAGAACCAATACCGCCGCATTGCGAATATTGCGCAGTCGTGCTTCCATGGCCTCATGATCATGAAACATCATTTTCAAATCGGAAATCAGCTGAGCGGTATTCATAAAGGCAACCGGTATCTTTTTTTTCGCATAGTGATTGACAATACCGACTGCCAAAAAGGACTTTCCAGCCCCTGGCTTGCCCCAAAAATATAAGCCCTTAGAAGGATGTTCCTGCGCTAAAAAATCCACCACACGAACCAAGGTATTCTTATAGGCGTTGCTTTCATTGGTCGTATTCAGTTTACCCAAATCGATCGTCAGCTGTGCTTCGCTCACCTTCGGATCTAAATAATAAGCACCGTGAGCCAATGCCTGTTCATGTTCCTTATAATAAGCACAGCGATGAATGCCCAAATTCAAAAACTGATCCATATATAAGTCCGCATACTGTCCTCGAATCGGTTGTGTACAATACGCCAATCCCTGACAATGATCACAGCGTTCTACATGTTTCACCCAATCTGCAAAACGTCCGGTATGTTCATAGATAAACGATTCCGGCAGCTGGTTCGCTTTCAGCCATTCCTGAATATGATGATTTTTAATTAAGCTTTGAAAGGTCTGTTCCTTCCAGCGCTGTGCCGCTTCATTGTATTCCGGCACAAACTTGACTTTATCCATACTGATCCCTCAACTTTCGCAATTTATCCGTTAATTCCGCATCGCTTACTTCCGCTTCCCCTTCTTGGTTATCGGACTCATGAAACCACTGTGGCAATTCCTTGGTTTTCGACTTGGCACACGACTTCTCAGTTTCTTCCGCAATCAGCTGTAACGCTTTCTCCTTAGAGTCGATCCCCAATCTGACCCAAGTTGAGGCCACTTTTTCCACATAATTACGCCGCAACGTCTGATGACAGCGTTCCAATACGTATTCGATCAAAACATTGATCAGCTGCGGTTCAAAATGGTATTGTTCAAACAAGATATGATCAATCAGATTTTGATCGGCACGCGACACGGCGATTCCCTTCTGTTTTTCCTGCAGGAAACGAACCGGCGGCAGCTGATAAGGATCCTCAATCTGTTTCGTGAATTCCTTTTGTGATTGTTGTAAATAACGCTCCAGTTTGCGATGGTTCAAACGATTTGTTTTCAAATCCATGCTTTTACCTACCAGCTTTTGCATTTCTTTCTCATCCACACCATATATATCTGCTTTAGCAGCAATGAAGTCGAGATTTTCTTTGGTTCGCTCACTAAGCGGTAAAATCATCGGTGAGAGATCATTCAAAAATCGTTCAAAGCGAAAATGGACGGAAGGTTTGGGAAGCACTGGCCTAAGATCGCTGAACTGTTGTTCCTGACGCTCATTCCAATCCTGAAACAGTTCTCGGATGTGCGCGGTGATCTCCTGATAAGCGCCCTTATCTTCCCGATTTTTAGCAAAGTTTCGCTTCATATACTCATAGACTTGTTTCCCCATTTTACGTAAATACATCCGGCCAAAAACATCATGACTTAAAAAAGTTGAGCCGCATAATGGTTTCTGTAACTGATACAAATAACAATTTTTCGTACCGTCATAAAAGGTCTTCAATAACAGATACTGTTCCAACTGAATGCGAGAGGCTTCGATCGCTTCCAGCGATAAACTGCTCAGTTTGTGAATTAACAGGTGATTTTTAATCGGTACCGGAGACATTGCCAACGCAACCAGCGTTTCATATAAGGCAATACTCTGTTCCCCGATTAAGGGCTGATACAACAGCCGCAACACACTAAAATGCTCATTGTTTAAAGGGGCAAGCCATTCGATTTTTAAACGATCTTCTTTATTCAACACGAAATCATTCCTTTCAAAAGGCGTTCTAACTGCTTCTCAATTTGTCTTTTCAAATCCTTTATATCCCCATCGTTATGTAAAAGCACATCGGCACGCACACACTTGTCTTCCTGCGACATTTGATGAGATAAGCGCCGCTGTGCTTCAGTGCGTGAAATGTGACGAAACTCTTGAAGCCGTGCTAATCGCGTTGCTTCCTGACAACACACCACCCATATCTCATCAAACATCGCTTCCCAATGGGTTTCAAATAAAAGCGGTACTTCTACTACGATCAATGGTTCCCGGCATTGATCCATTTGCGATAATACTTCCGCTTGAATCAACGGATGCAAAATGGCTTCCAGTTGTTGCTTTTTCTGCGGATCGCAGAAGATTTGATCACTCAGCGCTTGAGCATCCAAGGTTTGATCGGATGCCAACACTTGATCTCCAAAAGCTGCCACAACTTTTTGATAACCGATGTGATCACGGCATAGCAGCTGCCGATTGATTTCATCACAATCGATGACCAAAATTCCCGCTTCCTTTAACAGAGCGGCTGCACTGGATTTGCCGGCTCCCATAACACCAGTTAAGGCAATTTTCAGCGTTTCTTTCATTATCTTCGCTTCCTTTGACATTTCGGACAATAATAGGTTCCCCGTGTTGCGACAAATTTCTTACGAATCACGCTGCCGCAAATCGGACAGGGTTCATCCGCCTTGGCATGTACCTGAAGCTGTAACTGAAAGCGGCCGTCCACTCCCAATGAAGAAGTATAAGAACGAATGGTAGTACCGCCACATTCAATCGCATTGCTTAAAATACGCCGCGTATGATGTAATAATTGTTCATATTCTGGTTTGTGCAGTCTTGCGATCGGTGTTTCTGGATGCCGCCGCAAGGCAAAACAAATTTCATCCGCATAAATATTACCGATTCCCGCCATCACACTTTGATCCAACAGCGCCTGTTTTAATACGATATGGCGATGGTGCAGAGAATCATACAAGTATTGTGCATTCACCCGTTCATCAAACACATCATAACTGCAATGCGCAAACGCTTTTTGTTTCATCAGATCCGTATGACGATCATATAGATAAAAGCGTCCAAACTTTCGCGTATCATGATAGCGCAGCTGCCGCCCATCGGTAAAGGCGATAATCAAATGCGTATGCTTCTCTTGAAAGGGTTCTGATGGTAATTGGACATAATACTTTCCCTCCATGCGCAAATGGGAAACCAAGACATAATGATCCAGCTCAAAGATCAAATATTTACCGATGCGACGATATTCACGTATTGTTTCGTTTTTTAATGATGTGGCAAACTGCTCGGGTGTAACATTATCAATAATCCGCGGCCAACGGATGTTCACATCAGCGATTTGCGGATGTCCTAATTGCACTTCCAATGTTTTTCTAACAGTTTCAACCTCCGGCAATTCCGGCATTTCTTCACCTACTTTGCATCGTACCAATTCTTACCGACACTCGCTTCGGCAATCAGTGCGACTTTTAATTCCATCGCTTTCTGCATTCCCTGTTCGATAATCTCTTTCATCTGCGACTGTTCTTCCAATGGTACCTCAAAAATCAATTCATCGTGTATTTGTAAAATCATTTTAGATTTCATCTGTTGTTTTTTCATTTGTTCATCAATCCGGAGCATGGCCACCTTGATCAAATCCGCTGCGCTCCCCTGAATCGGGGCATTCATCGCCGCCCGCTTTCCGAATTCACGCATCATATAGTTCTTATCCTTGATTTCGGGGATATAACGACGCCGCTGAAACAGTGTTTTGACATAACCGTGTTCCTCACAATAGGCGATGGTTTCTTCCATGAATGAGCGAATCTGCGGATATGAGGCAAAATACTTATCAATGAAATTCCGTGCTTCACGACGGGTAATGCCCAATTGTTCACTTAGGCCGAAATCGCTCTGACCGTAAACAATGCCGAAATTGACCGTTTTGGCAGTACGTCGCATCATCGCATCAACCTCATGAACATCGACATCAAAAATCTCCATTGCGGTTTTGGTGTGAATATCCACATTATGATTAAATGCCTGGATCATTTCATGCTCATCCGCCATATGCGCCAGCATTCTTAATTCGATTTGCGAATAATCCGCACTCATCAAAACACAGCCCGGTGCAGCGACAAACGCCTTGCGTATTTCCTTCCCCGCTTCATCACGAACGGAAATATTCTGTAAATTCGGTTCACTGGACGACAAGCGCCCGGTTTGGGTTTGCGTCTGATGAAAGATCGTATGAATCCGTCCGTCTGCATGGACATGCTTGCTTAAGCCAACAGCATAAGTCGAATACAATTTGGCATATTTACGATGTTCCAACAACAGCGCAATGATCGGATGAACGTGAATCAGCTTTTCCAATACATCCGCTGAAGTACTGCGTTTTTTCCCCGCTTTCAATCCGAGTTCATCATATAGCACAACAGCTAATTGTTTTGGAGAGTTAATATTAAACTCATATCCTGCCATATCATAAATCTGCGCAGACAGTGCTTCGAGTTTTGCCTGCGTTGCCGCAGCGATCTGAGATAAAATCTCTAAATCACACAATACGCCGTTTTTCTCCATCTCAAATAATACATGAATTAACGGCATCTCCATCGTATGAAACAAATCCAGCATTTCTTGATTTTGTAACTCGACTCTCAGCGATGCCATCTGCTTGCATAAATTGGCACATTGCGCACACACATAATTGATACGTACCTGCTCATCACAGTCCTTCGCTTTACCGGGTTTGCCGTAGATCGCCGTTTTTTCCTCTGCCGCATAACCGTATTTACGAGTGAACTTTTCATAGTCATTGATGGAACTATCGATTAGAAACGCTGCAATTTGGACATCGAAATTACAATCCGCAAAAGCAATGCCCGCTTTATGCAAAGCGTGATACATGTTCTTAGCGTCCCAAGTACACCACATATCTTCGCTTTGTAAATAGTTCAAAAAGCCTTTATCTTTTTTTGCATCGGCCAAGCGAATATATTGAATAGATTCACCATTGCCGATTGCAAATCCAAACAGCGTTGCATCGTAATAGTTCTGACAATCAATATCTGCAAATACTACGCTGTCTTGCTTAAACAAGGCATCATCAATTTGCGTAACCGTTTGCTGCGTATAGTGCTGCTCCCTCGCGGTTGCTGTTTGCTTCTTTAACAAACTGTTCATTTCATATTTGCGAAAGAATTCATTCAATTCTTCCTGCTTCGCCACATACTGCAACTGCTCTGCCGTAAAAGGGAGTGATAAATCGGTCTTGATGGTTGCCAAGCGCTTTGATAAAAAGGCATTGTCCATATCCTGAACCAATCGTTCCCTCAGTTTTCCCTTCAGTTCATCAATGTGTTCATACACCGCATCTACACTATGATATTCTGCCAACAGCTTCAATGCCGTTTTTTCACCGACTCCTTTGACACCGGGAATATTATCGGACGCATCACCCATTAACGCTTTAAGATCAATGATTTGAATCGGTGTGATTCCTTTGGTCTCCATCAGCTTCGCTTCATCCATGACTTCGATCTCACTCAGTCCTTTTTTCATCACATAGACATCGGTTGTAGGATCAATCAACTGCCATAAATCTTTATCGCTGGATAGAATATGTATCTGATAATCCGGATAGCTTCGTGCCATTGTCCCGATGATGTCATCTGCTTCGATACCATCTTCCTCATAACGATGAATTCCTGCCGCATCCAAATATTCTCTTGCCATCGGCATCTGTACAATCAGTTCCTGATCCACTTCTTTACGGGTTCCTTTATAGGCGTCATACAGCTGATGACGAAAGGTTGGTTTTCCGCTGTCCCATGCCACCAATACCACATCAGGCTCCAATAAAGTCAAAGCCTTTTCAATCATCATCACAAAGCCATAGACCGCATTGGTCGGAATTCCGTTGCTTGTCGTCATCCGATAGCCGTAACTTGTCGCATGATATGCTTTAAAGAGCATATTATTGCCGTCAATCAATAACATTTTCTTCATGGTTTTGTCCTCACAATTCGCTATTATTTTACCACAGTTTCCTCGACTTACCTACGCTTTTTATCACTTTCTTTTGCCACAAGAAAATCGCAGCTTCCTGCGATTTTTTAAACAATGATTTATTCTGCCATTTCTTCCAGCACTTTCAAATTCTGGTACATCAGAGATTTATAATCCATATTGCTGTCTTTCTCTTCTTCACTCAATGAAGAGAGATTACTGATATCCACCGATATTAAACCGAGTTCATCCACCAACTGATCATGTAACGCCAACATATCATCCGGTAAATTCGATTCTTTCACGATATAGCGAACCCCGTCATGCTGGATACGTGCTTTGATCAGACGCAGCTGTGATTCACCGGGTAATGCGCCGTATTTGGATAAACAAACAGGATATACTTTGATGCCGTACGATTTTTGCCAATTTCCGAAGCTTGGAGTCAAAGAAACAAAACTGATGTTCGCTCCTTCGTCTTTCAGTTCCTGATAATCCGCATCCATTCGCGCCAGATCATTCATCAACTGATCAAAATTCTGGCGAAATACTTTCTCATATTCCGGGTATTTATCACTCAGCCATTCACAGATGGTTGAGCCCATGGAACTCATCGAAATCGGATCAATCCATAAAATCGGATCTTTTTCATAAAGATCGATATCTTTGAAGACATCACCCTCATACCATGCTGTTTCTGCCGTTACAATTTCTCCGTTTAACTGAGTCGATGTATAGCGATGAAACTGATTTAAAGCACTGATGGTACTGAGATCCACCATACTGATTTTGGAGGATCGAATATCATCCAGATATAATTCCATATAAGGTTCCAAGCCGCTGATATAAAACAGCACATCGGCATGATCCAATATGGATTCATAGTCATCCACAATTTGCGAACGCTGAATCAGCGTATCCGTCGTAATATTTGTCACACTGATATAATCGCCACCGATCTGATCAGCCAAATAGGCAATCGGATAACTTGTCACAACCACTTTGGGGTTACTGGGGCGACATCCGCTGCACAGGCTTGCGACCAGAAACAATGTAATCAGGATACATTTCTTTTTCATACCTGCCTCCTTGAGTCTCATTATATCACAAATCGCATAAGCGTGGTAGCGAAAGATCATGATCCTAAAGTACGATTTGTCGCAGGCGGCACAGAGGCTCTTCCTGAAAGTAAGTGAGCAGCCATTCGTCCTCCAACATCCAGCCTTGTTCCGTTTTCATCATATTGGTATAAGCGCGAAACAGATCGTCTTTGCGATTCGCCCGGATTCGTCCGTTTGGCGGATGCGCCAAGCGATAGTGATAAAAGACAATACGCTCATAAGCCAGATTTTTCCAACACATCACTATCTGAAATAGCAGAAATCCCATCACCAAATATGCACTGGCACTGGTGATGATATGATAATGAAATAATAAATACAAATTGATAATACCGGTAATATAGGTCAGACGCTGTGCCGTACGGTAGCGAAAACAAAGATGATAAAATGATTGTAACAATCGCCCGCCGTCAAGCGGATAAATCGGCAGCAAATTAAAAATAAGAATTGAAGTATTTAAGTAACATAAATATTCCATATATGACGCTGACAGAAGATGACACGATTGTAACAACACAAAAAAATACGGAAAGCACAAATGCGTCAGCGGTCCTACGGCCACAATAAGCAATTCCTTCCAAACACAGCCCATACCGATATATTGCATCTGTGCGCACAAACCAAACGGATATATGATGAGCGAACGGATCGGATAATGAAAATATCGTGCCACCATCATGTGGGCCGCCTCATGAATGCTCAACATTAAAAACAGAAAGAACAAGGTTTTTCCCATGTGTGACAGAATCATGAACGGTAAAAAGATCACCCACCACAGGGAAATACGAATTTTCATGGTGTCAGTGCGCTTTGAAGATCGATACGCTGATTATCTTTTACCATATCCAAGGTTACATATTCATTAAAGGTTCCGATCACCGTGCCCTTTTTTAATCGCTCATTTGCTTTGACCGATATTTGATTCAAATGTCCATAAGTAACAACTACTCCATTATCGTGGCGCACCGTGATACTGTTTTTTGCCGGGTCCTTTTCTTCCACATGCAGCACCACCCCATCCAATATCAGATTTGCCTGGTTGGTACCATTCGCATATTGATTTTGTTTTAACAACGTATAGGTCGGCAGCGCCGCGACACTTTCCTCCTTGGGTGCGAAGGAAAACCAATGATCGAAAGGCAGCCACTCACTGACGCTGGCCATGGACAAACTTTCCGGTAGCTTCACTAAACCGATTTTATCATTGATTAAATATGCCAAGGCAAGGACACCCACAGCCATAACACACATCAAACCGCGATAAATTAAGCGAAAGATAAACGGCTGATGGTCTTCTTCCGTACCCCGGCGTTGGGCGATACGTTTACGGATCTCTTTCATTTCGTTCACTTCATCCACCTCCTGCTTCTACTATATGCTTTTTCCTCCTTTCTTTAGAAGATGAAGATCAAAAAACAGGCATGCCGGCCTGTTTTTTCATTCGTCAATTTTCGCAGTATCCATTTGATTTCGGGGATCCTCACTATATGTTTCACAGATAGCCTTGACAGCAATCGCCAAAGGAATGGAGAACATGATTCCGATCGCACCGTATACCACACCGCCGGCAAAGATCGCAAAAAGAGTAACCAAAGGTCCCAGTGAACTGCGCTTTTCATGAATCAACGGCGATATCACATACGCGTCCATATTGGATAAAATACAAATACCGACAAGCAAAAATAAGATGCGCATCGGTGAAAGGGACAATGCGGTTAATATACCGATACTGTTAGCCAAGGTTCCTCCCAAATACGGAATCAATTGTCCCAACGAGGTCAATAACCCGATGATCATCCAATCCTCATGACCGATCAAAAAATAAAATAAACTGTATTCACAAAATTTAATTGCCATAATTATTAACAGCGATTTCAGATAAACACTCACATCGTCATCAATTCGCACCAGATACGGTCCCGCTCCCTCATAAAAAATCTCCGCAAAGCGACGAATATATCCCTTGATACGATCAAAGTCCGCCAACATATAAACCGCGATAATAATCGTAAACAACAGATTGGTAATCACGTTTAAAAATGAATTCATAAAAGCCGGTAGCGAACTCATGATATTAGGCAGCCATGTATCATAGGCACTCAAAAAATTGGTAATGGAATCGGTAATACTGTCAACCAAATCAAAATTTTCAAACTCTCCGTACAAAATTATTTTTTCACTGATCCACTGCACCCCTTGAATCAAATTGGCAATGAAACCAGAAATCTTATCATACAACATCGGCAGTAAAACCAATCCAAGCAATACAATCAATACGATGACAAGCAGCCAAAAGACAAGAATTGCTAAATTTTTATTGATTCCTTTCTTTTCCAATTTGGAAATGAGCGGATGTACAACATAAGCGATCAAAAAGCCCAACAGAAACGGTGTCAAAATACTTTTGATAACAGAGAGCCAATGCCCCCATATTGACGCGGTCAATTTCAGAAGCAGTAAGATTAAAAAAAACAGTAAGATTTTACTCATGATCTGAATACTGATTTTCTCATCCATCCGTTGTAAAAAACGACGAATCATGACTTACACCTCCTGTGCCATATTATTTTATCATAAAGCATTCAAAAAAAACTACCGTAAAAGATAGTTTTTATCTCCATTAACCGAATATTTTCTGTAAGAATCGCCTTTCCTTATATTTTGGCAAGGGCGCCTGTTCTCCATTTAATCGTTTTGCCATCGCCACAAAACATTCATAGACAAGCGATTGTTTGGATAAAGAAATCGGAATACCGCGGTTGTTGGAGCGAATGACATTTTCATCGTCATACACATATCCCAACAGTTCAATACTCAGCCAATTCAACGCATCCTCCAGGCGAATCGATATGCCCTTTTCGATAAAGCGCGGATTCATTCGATTGACGATCAAACGAATAGAATGCATTTGTTCCTTCATTAGGATGCCGATCACCCGATCCGCATCCTGCATTGAGGTGATGTCCAGATTGGTCACTAATAACACGTCTTTCACACAGGCAATACTATGTACAAAACCCGATTCAATCCCAGCCGGAGTATCAAGCAGAATATAATCAAATTTTTGTTTCAGTTCCTGTACGACTACCTGTAAATCTCCGCCTTGAAAATAGCGTAAATTCACGGATTTACATGCCGGCAACAGAAACAGATTATCCTCTCGCTTATCTTTTAAAATTGCTTTTTCCAGCGGACAAATTCCCTCCATGACGTCCCGCAGATCATAAATGACACGATTCTCCAATCCCAACATGACATCCAAGTTTTTCAAACCGAGATCAACGTCAATCAGACAAACTCGATATCCCATCTGTGCCAATACAATTCCTAAGTTAATACATACACTGCTTTTTCCTACGCCGCCTTTACCCGACGTTATCGCTATTGCACGGCCCACGTTCGTTCCTCCTTCAATTCCTTCAGGTGAAGTTTCCGCTCTTTATAGTATACCTGAGCAGGTGAGAAACTTGTCATATTCTGATAATGTGAATCACATATTCTGATATTTGCCTGAAAAAAGCCGGACGCACAGATGATGCAGTCTTCATGAATCAGATCGATGTTACCGCCTACGGTACCGATACAATAGATACTTTCACTGCTTGTGACAAAAGCCTCGGCCTGAATGGAGCCTAACAACAGCACTTCTCGATCAAATTCATATGTTTGTCCACTGCGCAGATTTTCTTCAATGATAATCAGATTGCGTTGAGAATGATCACTTTCCAACCCCAATACGATTGTACCGGCTTCGTTGGCACAATGTAAAATATCCAAAAGCTGATTATCATCAATCGCATTTGCGATATGAAAAAAAGCCTCAAACTTCCCGCTGTGACTTCGAGCGCAGGCATTGAGTCTTTCTTTTAACACAGTTAAAAAAGATGGGAAATCATCAAAGGAACAACATACCATATAAGTATGATTTACCGCTTTGATCTTAATTTGAACCATTCGACCCTCTCCTCTTTTCTGACCTTGCGCTCTTTTGTTTCCATATAATCGTCTTTCAAACGGATACAAGAAACCAGAATCAAGACCAGAACGGCATTGGCTAAAATGGTAAGAAATTCATAGTTCACAAACCAAGTCTGAATGCTCCATCCGGTCATGCGATTAAAGAACATACAGAAATATACCACACAATCCTTAACGAAGATTGTCGAAATACAGAGAATGATCAGTTCCAGCATGGTATCGGTCATATGTTTCGACCATAAATGAACGACAAAGGCGATACAAAAAAAACTGAGGGCATAAACAAGAAATGTATTCGCAAAATAATGATCAAAAAACATACCGAATCCGATCGCAAGCAAGCAACTGTTCACTAAGTCAAAGCGACGTATGGTTAATACCATGGCACAAAACCCTAAATTGGAAAAAAACATCAGATCGGTCGCAATGGCATTATTGGGGAATAAGGCCGTAATCACCCCGTCAATCAAAAAGCAGGCGGCCACAAATATAATATGAATCGTCATGATCCTTCCTTCACTTTCTGAATGACCTGAACATAATCAAAGTTTTGGAAATCAGCTGCCGGTTTTACATAAATCGTCTTACCGATGGAATTGCTTAATTCTTCGATCGTATTGACGGTACCGATTAACAATCCACTGGGATAAACGCCTCCCTTTCCGGAGGTAATAACTTGCATATCTTCACGAATATCATGATTTCCGTCAAACACATGGATGACGAAGACACCGCGATTGGGATCATAGTTTTGTAAAATTCCTTCGGTGGATTCTGTATCCGATATTGATACTTTCACTGCTACGTTGTTTTGACGATCTTCACTGGTCAACAACTTCACTCTGCTGGTGGTTTTTGAAACATCACTGATTTTACCAACAACGCCTTTACCGGACAAAACAATCATATCGCGTTTCATGCCGTCATCGCTGCCCAGATCAATCGTAAACTGATTATTCCAGGAATCCGCATCCCGAATGATTACCGTTGCGGCAACCATTTGGTATTGATTCAGCGCTTCCTTCATTTGCAGCTGCTCTTTCAACTCCGCGATCTCGCGCTGAGCCTCCATCAACTGAGCCTCATAGAGCGGCTGTTGGGACAGTTGATAATGTAAATTGTCATTTTCTTCTTTTACTTTCCACAAATCCGCATAATCGCCCATCCACCCTTGCAGCGAACGCGCTGGTTTTTCAAATAGACCATAGCGAATCATACTGATCGCATCATAACCCAAGTCCATCATTCCGCCTTTGGATTGAATACCTTTTTCCAAAAAGCCGAACAAAATGAAAATAATGATGGCTCCAATGATGATTTTTTGCATTCGTGTATATCGCGACATCGTATCACCACTTTTCGTTTACTTGATTACTGCATTGTACACCTCTATATTATATAAAGAAAAACATTCACATTCAATACCAGATAAGCCGGAATCGGGCTTTTAATATTTGATTTTCTTATAGCGTCCGAATCCGATCGTTCCCGGTCCGGTATGTGATAACAAAATTGCCTTGAAATCACGTTGTTCCACCGGTTGTCCGCATGCTTTTTCTAATAGTATTTTAAGTTCGTCACTGGCCTGACGATTGTTTGCATCGATAATCATCCAATGATAATCATCAGGATTAATATCTTTTAAACAGGCATCAATGCCCGCCTTGTATGCTTTGCTTAATGTGCGTACCTTATCCTGCACATCAATCCCACCGTGTTCTACTTTTAATAAGGGATGTATTTTCAACATTCCGGCCAACGCCGCCGCAGCCGGAGAAATACGACCGCCGTTTTTTAAAGCATTTAAACTTTCCGGAATTAAAATCGCAAATAATTCTCCTTCTTCTTCGAACTTGCGTTTGATTTCCGCTCCATCATAGCCTTTCGCATACATATCTCGAGCCATTTCCAACATTCTTACAACCGGAAAACAAGCAAACGTACTATCGACAACAATGACTTTTCCCAAAAATGGTTCTTCTTTGGCCATCTGTATGGCATTGCGGCAAGTTCCGCTTAATTCCCGTGATAACGGTAAATAAAAAACTTCATCATGAGTTTCTAGCAACTGTTTCCACATAGCGAGGATTTCACCCAAACTCGGCTGTGTAGTTGTCACTTTTTTATTGGCATTTAATGCCTCTATAATCGCATGATCGCTGATCGTCTCTGCTTCCGTATAAGATACACCATCTATGATGATCGGCATACGAATGACATGAATACTCAATTCCTCAGCTTCCTCTTTTGAAATGTCTGCACTGGAATCGCAAAGGAAAGCAATTTTTTTCATTCCTATCACTCCTTAGGAGCCATTATATCAATTTCTATAAAAAATTTCAATAAATCTATTTACAAACATCATTTCATCGGTTATAATACATCATGCTTAATAAATGGCGGATGTGGTGAAGTGGTTAACACAGCGGGTTGTGGTCCCGTCATTCGAGGGTTCGATCCCCTTCGTCCGCCCCATTAGTGAAATAATGCCTTAAATAAAGGCTTTTTTATTTATGTGGCAGAAATCAGCATAGGTGCTTAATTTTTACGTTTTTTTGGCATAATAAGTTTTAAGCGATAAATATATCGCAGAAAAATGCTCTGCCCCTCATAATAAGTATTTGACTCCTAGGCATTCTTTTCTTAGAACTATGGTGAACCGCTACTTCCCCACTCTTAAGATACCTAAAGGAGTCAAATAAATGATTGACAAACAAAGAAAAATAAGTACAATATAAGGGGTAGTCTTTACGGAGTCTTGTCCGAGTGGTTTAAGGTGCAGTCTTGGAAAGGCTGTGTGGTTCACGCCACCATGAGTTCGAATCTCATAGACTCCGCCATAGTGTTATTTGAGCCTTTGGATAAAGGCTTTTTTTCATATCCAAGTTGATTTTGACCCACATTTTGACCACAGATTGTTCCACTTATGTAGCATAAAATTTAACAAGGAAGTACAAACCCTTTTCATTTATCTTAAAAAATCTCTTTCAAAACTTTGAAAATTATTCAAATCCTCTGTAAATGTTTATCGTCATCTAAAGCGAAAGCAATAAAGATAAGTTAAACTGCTTCATAGGTTTATATAAGATATTGAATATAATAGCCATTATCTGTTGCAAAATATAATAAGTCTTTTATCATCTTAAAAAGCTATCCTCTATTTTGCAACAATTTTATCTGCTCATCAATTTTTAGCACCGGCTTTAAAACAGAGTTTAAATAGCACAGCTTGCATTTCCCATTCTACCGCTTTCTACCCGTGAATGAGTCTTCTATATCCGGCGTCAAGTGCAAACATTCTAATAATAGGATAATCCATTTTAATTTATAAAAATAGACAAAAGCAAATTCAGCATTTCAAGTCATTTCATCTTAACTTACAGAATTTTTTATCATCAATAAGAAATCATTTGTTAAATATAAACGAAAAAACAATGCTTCTTGCGAACTCACTCCTGTTGAAACAAAGCTTGGAACAAGCTTTGTTCATCCGCATTATCAATTAGCCATACTTGATCAATCAGTTGAAGATGAAATGTAACATCAAAATTATATGAACGGGATTCTTGGGCAACGGCATCGACAATAATCGAAGCAATTTCTTGGTTTTTTTCTTCTTCCTCCAATTCCTGATCATAAATTTCTGCGAATTCCTCTTTATGTGCTTCTACGATATCGGTTAATACCTGATTCAAATCATAGGTACTGATATGCACTAAAATTTCTGCTTGATCTCCATTCACCGTTTCCGGTTCCAGTTTATAATTGAAAGTCAACAACTGCTTATATAATTTACGTGCCGTATCAGTATCCATTCCTAATTCCTGGGCATCGGCGTCTGTGATTGTAAAGTCAAAGCCACTGTCCTCTATCGTAAGATTAGCCATTGTCATGCCATCCTGCGCAATCAATGCATCCAAATACTGCTTCATGGTATCCGTCACGGAAAGAGACGGGGTTTTAATTGGCTCCTCCCCTTGCGTGCATCCGCATAAAAGCAGGAACATCATGCCCCATATCCACAATCTTCTTACGATTCTCATATATGACATCCTTTCAGATTTATTTACTTCATCATATCACAGAACAAAAAAAAGTGATAGGATTTTTGGAAAAAACATTTTGAAAGTGTATAAAGAAATATAGAAGAATCTGTCGATCAATTATTAAAGTGAAAAGGCAAGCTGATCAGATCGCTTTCATATACTCTACAGAGAGGTGAGAAGATGGAAAATAGAAAAGTGATTTATACCTTCGGATTGTTATTCTCTATTGCTTTTGCAATCATTTATTATGGACTGTTTCACATTTTTAGTGATAATGGTGGCAACACCGTTACACTTTACTATAATCAAGTCGGATTATATAAAAATACGGAAAATGCCAAAAAAAATATCGCTTCGTTAAAGGAACTCGGTATTGATGCCTATGTTGTATCAAAAGATGACCTTCATCATGTCATTTGCGGTATCAGTACAAATCAGGAGGATACCAAAGAAAACGGTGCCCTTCTGGATAAAAATAACATGAAGTACATCGAAAAGCAGGCAACAGCACAGGCTGCCGAAATTACGCAAGCATTGCAGGAAAAAGACACGGATAAAATTTTGGAGATGATTAACAATGAAAGTAAAGGAAATGAACAAACAGGAGCGACCGCGGGAGAAAGCAGTGAATGAAGGAATCGCATCATTATCCAACCGTGAATTGATCGCCATTCTTTTACGCAGCGGAACCAAAGACAAGTCGGTTTTGGAACTGGCTGATGAGATATTACATTTGAAGCCGAATCTATTATCATTGATGGATTTACGCTTGGATGAAGTAATGAATCTGAAAGGCGTGAAAACAGCAAAGGCTACACAACTGTTAGCATGCTTTGAAATCATCAAGCGGATCTCACAAGAGCGCATGAAACAGGATTACCGCGATCATCATGAGCCGCAGATAGTTTCCGATTGGCTGATGAATCACATCGGTCATAAAGAACAGGAGTATTTTGTGGTGGTATTCCTCAATCGCCGCGGTGAAATGATCGCATACCAGGATATGTTTATCGGAACCGGAACCAAAAGTTTTGCCAATCCCCGTGAGGTCTTTACCGAAGCACTGCATCATGGTAGCAGTAAGATTATTTGTGCGCACAATCATCCCAGCGGTAACATTCACCCCAGTGCGGCCGATTATTGCAGCGCCGATTCGCTGGAACAAAGCGGAGAGTTGCTCGGTATTAAGGTAATTGATCATATCATCGTATCTCGTTGCTCCTATTACAGCTTTCGTGAGCATTTTGAAATGCGTGAGCAACGAATAAAGCTTCAAAAAGAAGTACTGGAAGATTTAAAAAAACAGGATGAAAAGGATCCTGTTTGCTATTTCAAATAAAGACTCAGCGTTCTTAATATTCCTCTCTGCCACTGCGTATTAACAGAATGATAAAGCAGACACTGATTAATCCTGCAACCGCAATCGCCAATAATTTCAAGTCATATTCATCATATAAAAGCGGGCGCAATAACAGTTTGCTTACTTCGTTTTTTTCCGGTTGAGTGAGAGAAAGTGAGATCTCCGGCTTTGCCAAGTGGAATCCGGAACTTCCCGTTACATCTGCTCCGGTTTGTACATAATAGATATCATTCAGAGAATTCAAATGCAGTACTTGTGTATGATCTACCTTACCCGCATTGACTTCCTTGTAAGTACCATCCCCTTGCTTCTGATACCATCTACCGACTCCTGCTTGATGACTGCTTACAGGAATCACTGCTCTGATTTCCCCTGAAGATACATCGGGATTTTGATTCTCCCATTCAATCTCATAACCGGTCACAAACGCACTGTCGGCCAATTTCAATTCGCTTTTAACAGCGGTTAAGGCCTCCTCATCCACTTCATGAACTTGAAAACGATCTCCCTTTGAAAAGGCCCGAGAATATAAAATCATTCCGGTATTATCACTAGGAACTGCGGTTTCTTGATGTGTTTCATCTAAAATGTTACATACTTCGCCGCTTTGGAGTCCGGCCTCATCTTCCACACTGGCACAAACCTTGTGAGTACCGGTATCCTCGACATAAATTTCAAGATGATCACCGGCTTCACGCCCTTCTTGAAGCAGGGTTTCCTTTCCATCATTTAAACGATAAATACGATAAGAAATTTCCTTAACGCCACTGACGGCAGTAGCTTCGTTTAACAAATCATCCGAAGTTTCAATATCAATGATCATTCCCGAACCAAATGTCATTTGAAACGTCAGCCGATCAATAAATTTTTTCCAATCATGATCGGCAGCCTCGCGTTCATCAATGCTGACAATATGAGGGGCATGGGTATCAATCGGAACACTGAGTTTAACTACCGCACTCGCCTTCCCATCTTGATTCACAAAAGTGATCGGCAATGTGTTATCGCCGTTCTCCGTTAATTTTAATGAGTCATATGCTTGCTTTTGAAATTGGAACTTCTTAATTGGTGCCTCTTTATCACAGGATAGTGTCACAGCAGAAGTAAACCAGCCGTTTTTACCCTTTTCTCCCTCCAGATGAATCCAGTCCTCACGGGCAATCCATTGATCTTGCACACTTTGAATTGCACTGACATGAACCGGTATAGTCAAGACATTGCTTTTCTTATAGTTCTGATCTTCATCATTATAGATTTCAACCACAACATCGCCAACTTTCAATGGCTTTATTGAAAGGGAACCTGTCGCACTGTATTGCAAATCCACAATATCGCTTGCCCCTTGCACATCCGCAATCAAACTGCCATTTCCATAGCGTCCTTCGATAATCGGATCGAAACTGCCGTCATCTAACGATATGGTAATTTCAGATATCGGCGTACTTAACGTTTGATCGGCTTTTTCAATGACCACATTCAATTCATAGAATTTATTTCGCCATAATGCCGTTATAACAATCGGCTTTTCACTGATTTTCTTTATTGTTACATTGCCGGTCTCCGAAACGCTCATATACGGGCTGTCACTCTCATTTTTCAGTTGATAACGCACCTCATCAACATTTTTATTACTGGTAATCTGAAAGGAATTACTTCCCTCACGATAAGTCCGAACAATGCTGGAGGTATCTTTTCCCTCATAGCGAAAAGCAAAGCTGTCGTCTGCTGCTTTAGTCTGTTTAATGATTTCATAAGAACAGGTAACTACGTAAGTATAATCATAATCTTTAGGTTTGATATATACCTTAACCTCATGCCTGCCTTCACTTCCCCCATGCAGTAAATACAATGCCTGATCACGCACTTCATATTCTTTGGCATAACTATCTTCAACCTGATAAGTAAATGATCCGCTTTGCGCCAATTCAAACACGCCGATTTTCTGTTCTTCCTTGATATCCGCATATACATTTTCACTCTGTAAAAAATAATAGCCGCTATTCTCGCCTTTTAGTGCATTGTCACTTTGAACCTGCCGTTCCTGCGCTTTCACCACATGAATCTGCGCATCACTTTGATACAGGAAATGATCTTCCTCTTTCACTTTATTATAAACGTTCATATGCAGCGTGGTCGTACCTTCCTTAAGTCCCGTCACATTGCCTTCTTCATCAACGGAAGCAATACTTTCATCATCAACGGAATAAGTATAAAGCGGTTCTTTAACTTGATCCGGTAAAAAGCCGTACGTTTCCGGGCGGCTCTTTTCTTTAATCGGGATTTGGTATTCGGTATTTTGATAAATAATTCCATAAACGGTAAAGGAAAGCATTCCTCTGATTTCCTTTGAACCGCCGTTTTGACCATCGGTAGCCTCCGCAATGACCTCGCCTTGATAAACTCCGGGTTTTTTGATATTGGTGATCGCCACAACCGCATCCTCATTAAAAGCGATTTGATAAGTGTTGCCGTTACCATGAAGCTCACCGCGGTTAAGATATAATATAGACTCATCACTGCGACTGCTGGAAAGCGTATAAGAAAATTCATCATTCACGTAATGATCCTTTTGTTCGTCAGTTTGAAACTGCAGTGTAGAATCACCGGCCGCAAATAAGGATCCGCTGACAAACGCTGCGCCTCCTAACAACGCTATGGATAGAATCGTTATGAAAAACTTTTTCCACATAGTATCGCTTCCTATCATATAATATTATACCATATTCTTTAAAAAACTCCTACTTTATTTTCCTTTATTTCGATGTTTTGGCGTTTCTGATACAGGTAATTCGCGCTTTTTATTGTTTTTCCCATGTGTGATCATATCTCATCCCTACCGATGTTTTAATCTTACCGTAAACGAATAAAAAAACGATCTGACATTTTGATCGTTCTTTTGCCTTGAAATCAACAAGACTCTCATTTTTTATTCCAAGCATATATTTCATTTTCGCGATAAAATGAGAAAACCGACACTGTCGGGATAGAAATTTATCGTAATTTTACTTTCCCATGATTCTTTGTGCAAGCAGTTTTACCATGCCCACTTTTCTCGATGCTATTCATCACCGCAGCTCTTGATTCCAAAGTTTCAAGAGCGCTCATACCTGTTTTAATTTCGCTCAATGATAATGTCCGCCACATTCAGGCCATGATAATTGGTAATATTGTCTAAAATAACTTTCGCTACCTCTTTCGGACTCATAAAGGTATTCGCTTTTGCTTCTGATACATAGTCTCTCTTTTCATTCCAGAATTCGGTATTCATCCCACCCGGATAAACACCGATCACTTTGACAGTAGTTCCTTTATATGCAGTTCTCAAGCTTTCCGTATAGCCTCTTTCACCCCACTTTGTCGCGCAATACACGGCTTCTTGGGGATTCCCTTTTAAGGCTGCGGAAGACATGATGTTCACGATTTTTAAATTCTGCTCATTTTTCACCTTAAGTGTTTCAGTGGAACACAGGATCATTCCCTTTAACCCGCTTAATGAAACATCAATATCATTACTGCAATATTCTGTTGGTGCTTTGAAGCAGGTTTTTTCTGCACAATTGATTAAATATGCGATATCCCCTAATTGCGAGATTTCCTGTATCGAACGACAAATGAAATCCGCATCGGTAATATCTCCGATAAATCCCTTATAATTCTCTTTCAGTTGTTGATTTAATACAGCCATTTTCTCTTTATTACGAGCAAGGTTACAAACAAACAGATCTTTTTCGATTGCCTGTTTTACCAATTCCAATCCTAATCCGCTGCATCCGCCCGTTATAATGAATACTTTCTTCTTTTCCAAATCATTTCACACTTTCTTTATCATTAAACTTTTCATTCGTAATATACGTATTTTATCAATGAAATTAAGGTTATACATTCTTTTGAAGCGTCATTGCCTTTGTGAATGCTTCTTCAGTGGTGACTTCTTCCATCGTTTGATCTTCACGTACACACCATTCCACCATTCCTGAAGCAGCGCCTCTGCCGACCGTAATGCGATAAGGTATTCCGATTAAATCCATATCCTTAAACTTGACACCAGGGCGTTCGCTGCGATCATCTAACAATACATCAATATGCTCATGAGCCAAACGTTCATAAAGTTCATTCGCAACTCTCATCTGTTCTTCATTCTTTGTGGATACCACTACGATCGCTACCGCAAACGGTGCTACGGCCATCGGCCAAATCAAGCCGTTTTCATCATTATGCTGCTCAGCAATCGCCGCCATACACCGCTCCAAGCCAATGCCATAGGAACCCATGACAACCGGTTTCAGCTGATTATCCCGATCCAGATATTGCAGTCCTAGGCTTTCTGCATATTTGGTTCCCAGCTTAAAGGTATTGCCTACCTCAATGCCCTTGGTAAATGTCAAGGGTGCTCCGCACTTCGGACATGTGTCGCCTTCCTTTACATAGGAAATATCCGCAATGACATCAGGATGAAAATCTGTGAGATTTGCATTGATATAGTGATAATCACTACGATTAGCACCACAAATAAAGTTTTTCATTTTCTGAATCTGACGATCCATCACGATCATTATGTTTTCTAAACCGATCGGTCCGGCAAACCCCACTTTGGCACCGGTGATACGCTCCACATCCTCAAAACTTGCCAATTCCATCTCATTGGCCTGTAAGAGTTTTAATACCTTGGTTTCATTCAATTCTCGATCACCGCGCAATAAGAAAGCGACAAACTTTTCCTGATCTACACGGTATAACAACGTTTTCACAAAATCCTGCGGATCACGCTGAAAGAAAGACGCTACTTCTTCAATCGTTTTCGCATTCAAAGTTTCCACTGCCTCCAATGGCTTCACTTCTTCATTACAGACATTCGTATGATCCACCACTTCACTGATTTCCATATTGCTGGAGAAATCGCAGTGTTCACAGCCGACAACCACATCCTCACCGATCGAACAGATGGCTTGGAATTCCTCCGATAACAGACCGCCCATCGCACCAGTATCCGCTTTCACAATCTTATAGTCCAAGGAAAGCCGATCAAAAATACGACAATAGGCATTAAACATTTTCATATAGGATTCATGCAGACCTTCCAAATCTGTATCAAACGAATACGCATCTTTCATGATGAATTCTCTGGTTCGAATCAAGCCATAGCGAGGGCGCGTTTCATCACGATATTTTGTTTGGATCTGATACAGATTATAAGGGAAGTCTTTATAGGATTTGCCTTTCATCGCCGCCGCAATCGCAAACAGTTCCTCATGCGTAGGACCCAATACATATTCTTTCTGATAGCGATCTTTTAATGCAAACATGTTGGAACCAAACACATCACGCCGACCGCTTTTGACATATACATCTTCCAAAATCAGCGCCGGCATTAACAACTCTTGGGCACCGGAGCGATCCATTTCCTCCCGGACGATTTCTTCAATTTTCTTTAACACGCGCTTGCCCATCGGCATGATCATATAAATACCGCTGGAACTTTTCTTTATCATTCCGCTGCGCACCAGCAGGTTGCCGGAACAGCTGTCCTCATCTTTTGCATCTTCCCGCAGGGTGTAAAAGAAACTCTTGCTTAATTTCATATTTTCTCCTCTTTCCTTATTCACTATATCGCGCATCCCGCTCAATGACTTTGCGAATCATCGCGTATTTCACCATTTTGATATCGGTTTTAATTTTCACAATCCGCATTGGCTGATTGGCTGCCTCCAACCGTAAACCATCCTCATCCATAATCTCCTGAATTTGAAAAGTCTGCGATGCTTGATGCGGGGCGAATACCTCCGCCATGGTTCCCGGCTCAAAGCGATTGCGCACCTGTAAGGTCGCAAGCTGTTTGGCTTCATCATATGCCAAGACATCGGCAATGTATTCCTTACTGATGCCGGCTCCGTTCACCCCGTATAAATGCTTACTTTCATCGGGCAATCCCTCATAAAAGCCAGAGGCTGTCGGACGATTTTCCGCTTTCATCAGTTGTTCACAATACTCATTCATCGTTGCTTGCGTGATGGTTCCTTTTTCATTGATTTCATCGATCATCATCCGATACGTATGAACCAAGGTCGCAATATAATAGGCGCTTTTCATCCGCCCTTCGATTTTGACGCTCGCGATTCCCAACCGAATCAACTCGGGCAGAAAGCGCGCACCAATCAAATCTTTACTTGACATACTGAACAATCGTTCTTCATCATGAATCGCTTTTCCTGCTTCATAAAGACGATATTTCCATCGACAGCTTTGCGCACACCCTCCGCGATTGGCATCACGTAAAGTCATATGGTTGCTTAACATACAGCGTCCACTGTAAGATACGCACATTCCACCGTGAATGAATACTTCTAACGGCAGTTCACTGCCGCTACATGTTGCGGCTAACTGCTCTAAGGTCAATTCTCGCGCCAAAACCACACGATCGGCACCATGTACCTTCCAATAGTTCACCGCTGCACTGTTGGTAATGGAATGTTGGGTGGAAACATGAACCTCAAGCTTCGGTGCTACCCGTTTGGCACATTGCATCATGGCAGGTGATGCACAGATGATTGCCTTCACACCAATATCTTCCAAAGCCTTTAAATAATCCTCGAGTCCCTTTAAATCCTCCTCATGCGGCAACATATTCACCGTTGTATGCACATTCGCATGATACTCCTTCGCAAATCGTACTCCTTCCGCAATCTCTTCCAGTGAAAAATTACCGGCACGTGATCGCAAAGAGAATTGCTTACCGCCGATGTATACCGCATCGGCACCATAGCGAACGGCAGTTTTCAAACGATGTAAGTCACCCGCAGGAGCCAATAGTTCAATCTTTGCCATTGTTACTCACCTACTTCGTTGTACTCGTCGGCCGATAATAGAAGCCACAATCACTCGGCTCATCGGGAAAGTACTCCCGATAACACGACAAGGCCGTTTCGGCATCTATTTTCTTTCGCCGTAATTGATCATACAGTTCCACTACTTTACATATTTCTTTGCCGGAATGGAAGATACCATCTATTCGTGCCGTATGGATTCCGGCTTCGGATAAACATTCCAGTTCTTGAAAACTCTGTTGTACGGCAACCGAAAAAATATGTGTACCGTTTTCATCCTCGTAAATCGGCATTCGCTCCTGACGCGTTGCTTCCTCAATCATTAAGTCCCTCTGTTTTTGAAGCGAACGGTCCCACCCCAGAAATTTCATATAATTACTTAACAGTTGACGGCGTGAATACATCGCCGTACTATATCCGTGGATGATGATTTCCAGGCGAGTGGGATCACACTGCTTAGCAATCGCCAAAATCTCTTCCAATGTAATTTCCCGTGCCAACACCACACGTTTGATACCTTCCCCCAGATAAAAATTCACATCAGCGTGATTGGTCATCAGCGTATCGGGCTGATAAATCAACTTGTCCGTGATTCCCAACGCCTGCCCATATGCCAATACCGCTTCATCACTGAAATAAATACCATCAACATCCAATTCCTTCAACAAAACAAGAAAATCTTGTAATTGCGGCAGTTGTGTTTCACTGAAAAAACGATTGACTGCCACCGACATTTCCACATGATAGGCCATACAGGTTTTCTTTATTTCGGCCAACTGTGAAAGCGGAAAACATCCGGCGCAGCGTACTGAAAACGGTTCACAGCCAAAAAGCAATGCATTCGCTCCCGCCTTTGCCATCGCGGCAATATCCGTTAGCGTAATCGGTGTTGTTAATAAAAACATCGCATTCATCAACAGCCTTTCATAATGCAAATATCATACCATAGAAGTCGTGATTTTGCTATCATTTTCCGGCTTTGACAGTTGCACTGTTCATTTTTTTATGAAAATTCAGCTTTTTGGAAAATTATTCAGTGAAAAATTCTTGTCAAGCGCTTACATTTCCGTTATGATTATATATACCTTATGATCATCATAAAAATCGGTACGTTGATATTCATCCTTCAGATATTTGTATATGCAGCAGTCCTGATCATCATAAGGCTTTTTCTTTGTCTTTTCATCATTATTTTCACGAGAAGGCTTGATCTTCCTACAGTGAAAATCATTGAATCATCAACGAATATTTAGTATTTCCATAATAATGAACTTTTTGCATCTCATAATCAGAAAGGGGCTGCCCTTGAAGCAGTCCCTTCTCTGTTATCTCTGATACAGCGTCTTATAATTAATCGGTGCAATCGTATTATATTCACCCTTCAGATATTTGCGCATATAATTGTTCTCGCGATTTGCATACTCGATCAACGTTTTCAGTGAAGTCCCATCCTTTTCCCGAGTCACAAAGGTAATTTCATCACGGCGGACGAAATATTTATTGAGGTACACCGGATTAAAGGTAGAGAACACCAACTGAGTTTCATTTTTATTGATCTTCGGATCATGCAGCCGAGATAACAGCGGAATTAAGCGATTCGGATCCAATGAGGTATCCAATTCATCCATCACCAGAACACCGCCTTCTTTAATTGCCGTATATAGTAAATCCACAAAGTTAATTAGGCGTGTTGTTCCTGCAGCTAACGGTACTGAACCGTCAATCGGTTCTTTTATATCTACCGATTTCAAAAAAGCACTCACTTCTTTTTCATTTTTTAAAGCAATCGGATGCAGTAAAGTCTCTCCTGCAGCCATACTTACAAACAATCGTTTTTCAAAATAATCTTGAATCATCCCCCCCAACGTCGGAGCGATAAAACTCTTAAAGCCGCGGGTCAAAAAGATATCTGCTCCCTGATAGCGTTTAAACTGCTTTTCATTGATTTCAATACTGGGGATACGCTGTTCATCCAAATATTCTACCGATTTATTGGTTTTCGCCATATCCAGTTTTGAACCCTTTCGCTGATACATAACCGAACGGTTCACCGTTAATTTTTCAGATATTACTTCTTTTTCATTAAAACAAACATCGTATGCCATTACCCGATCATCATAAATGAAAGAAACACCCAAACTAATCGGTTTATCTTTTCCGTTCACATAAACCAGTTGATCATAAGGTACGCTGAAAGGAATATCAACGCGACCTGCCGAAATGATCTCTTGCATGATCTTGATCCCCAGCAACAAGTTACTTTTACCGCTGGAATTTTGACCATACAACAGTTTCATCGGAACAATGCGATATTCATCGGTTTTATTACGGTTCCATTTCATAATGGAATTTCGGAATTCGCATATACTTTCAGCACTTAAATCAAAAACTGTAGGTTTTTTCATCGAACGAAAATTTTCAAAACGAACTTCTAATATCATATCTTTTTACCTCTTTCATTTTTGTTTTCTACTTAAAAGAAACTTTTAAACGACAAAAAGTTCAAATTTTCGTCTTTAATTTTTAATAGAATGTTAATTTTGAAGTGATAATATGAATTTTATATATGTAAAATACCCTTTGAATAAGCTATGATAGCACTTTTTTATAACGATAAATATACCGATAAAATATTCTTTTCAAGAAGCGATACAGCAGTTCTTTTTTTAAAGATACAGACATTAAAAACATATAAAAAAACTTATGATGTTTAACTGGTTTCATCATAAGTTTTTTTTCAGTAATTTTTGTTTGTATTCGTTTTTTATCGGGCAAGCGTTCCCATTGGATCCCACGGTTCCAATAGTTTGGGCTCTTTTTCTAAATCTGCCAACTGTTTTTCGGTTAGATATTTTTTATGGATTACTGCCTGATAAACAAAACGATCAAACCATGAGTCACTCGCAATGAAGTATCCGTTTTTACCGCTTGCATCACCCCAACTATTCTCAATTTTCCATTTCAGCGGCTGATCGTCAATCAAATCCACTCCGCTGATCACCATCGCGTGATTCATTGTACTGTCACGCATATCCAACGCAGTTTCCTTGTCAATAGCAAAGTCAATTTCAAAAGCACTGGAGTAGTCAAAGGATTGATCATCCCAAAAACCGCCTTTTTTATCATTGAACGAATTACAGTCACTGCCAAACCATACCAGTCTTCCATCTTTTAGCTGCGTTATAATCACCTGCTTAAATTCTTTCAGCGGTAAGTTGAGATAGCGTACTGCCATACCATCGGCATGAGCTAGGTATTTTACTTGAAATACTTCATGAAACGGCTTATCTTTGGTTGGTGCATGAATCAGACTAACATAATTGTCCAAATCCAGATGAACTTGATTTTGGTAGAATTCCTGAGGTGTCATTTCTTTCAAATGATGGACATGACCATTGCGATCGGCATAGGCAAAACGAAAGCGTTTGGGCGGAATCCCGAAACAGGTACATAGAAAACCATACATTTTTTGTAACACGTCTTCTTTCAATGATAATATTTCGTCCTGCTTTTCCAAAGCCGCAAGATTACGTACTTCTTGTGCAAAACGTCGTAATCGGGTATTTATCAACATATTCATCGTTGCTGTGTTGGAACTCTGGTAAGTTTCCGGCATCATATCTTTTGGCACAACTCCGTATTTTTTTACTAAATTAACGAACATATCCCATTGTCCCCCATCCTGAATACCACTCGTTACTAACCAAACAAAGGTACGATCATCAATCGGTGTTTCACTCATGGAAATGGCCAATTCTAAGAATGTATTGACTTTTTCCAGCTTATCATAAAAGGCAATGTAGTTTTGTGACAGTTCAAACTGTTCCAGATTTAATTGTTTTGCGACATCCTCTCGCAATAAGTTTAGTCCCGCAAAGATCCAACAGCGGCCGCTTGTCAGTTGGTCAGATGCTTTTAAGGTGTCAATTTCTACTGAAAAATGATTTTGATTCTTCGTCATGTTTTCCTGTACACTGACGCATAGTTCCAGTGCATTATTGTAAACGGCATGGCGCATAACTTTTTGTAATGTATTCTGTTCGTATGTTTTCTGCCATTGATTAATTTTTTCAAATGTGATCGGTTCCATTACGCATATTCATCCTTTCGCTAGTGTTAGAATGTCCCCGTATCTTCAATTCATGCATAAAAACGGTAAAAGGGAAGAAATTACAAATTGTCTTTTAGTCATGATTTTCCGTTTATCGCAAAGTGGAACTTACTTATTCACTTCACAAATTTCGATTTTTCTTATTTTGGTGTTGCATTTTAGCTGATTTAGTATATAATATTATAGCAGTGATTCAACAAGAATGGTTCCGTAGCCAAGTGGTAAGGCAATAGACTGCAACTCTGTGATCACCAGTTCAAATCTGGTCGGAACCTCCATTGGGATCGTGGCGGAATCGGCAGACGCAACGGACTTAAAATCCGTTGGGAGAAATCCCGTGTGGGTTCAAGTCCCACCGTTCCCACCAT
>CAJUGR010000003.1:39103-45305 GCA_910586285.1 uncultured Erysipelotrichaceae bacterium | reverse complement strand
GGATGAAGAAGGTCTGAATACTATAATGGAGACAGTAAAATACGACTTGCTGAATTTCCCGCCGATGGAATTCATTGGAAATTCTTGAGCGATATTGATACGATTTATAATATTCGTAAATAAAGAAAATGTGGAAGTGCCCCTCATATTGATGTTTTTATTTAGGTCAACGGGTAACAAAGCGTATAGATCATAAGTCAGGATAACTTTGGCTTTTTTTTGTTTGGTTGCTCATAAGGGAAAATCAATTTTGAAAAAAATGTGCAAGGATACTTGACAAAAAAACCATTGTGTTATACTGTATTAATATACTTAGTACAGATAACACAAGAAAGGATGATCACAATGTTAGAATTAGTGAATATTTCAAAGACCTATCGCTCCAGTAAAGGAATGAAGACACAAGCGCTGAAGAACGTGAGTCTGAAGTTTCCGTTACAGGGAATGGTATTTATTTTAGGAAAAAGCGGATCCGGTAAGTCTACTCTGCTCAATGTGATCGGTGGTTTGGACCAGGCTGATGAAGGGGAACTTATCATTCATGGCAAGAGTTCTAAGACATTTACCCAAGCGGATTATGATGCGTATCGCAATACGTATATCGGTTTTATCTTTCAGGAATTTTACTTGATGGAAGAATATACGATTGAAAAAAATATTGCCTTATCGCTCCAGCTCCAACAGAAAGAAGTGAGTCAAGAGACGATTGAGGATATGTTGAAGAAGGTGGGATTAGAAGGTTTTGCGAATCGCTATCCTAATGAACTCTCCGGTGGACAAAAGCAGCGAGTGGCGATTGCGCGCTCTTTGATTAAGCAGCCGGAAATTCTAATGGCGGATGAACCGACCGGTGCGCTGGATTCGAAGACCGGTAAAGAGATTTTTGATACGCTTAAAGAATTATCTCAAGAAAAGCTGGTGATTGTTGTCAGTCATGATGAGGAAGCCGCAAAGCTATATGCCGATCGTATTATTACGTTTGCGGACGGGGAAGTCATAGCGGACAGTAAACCGATGGTAGAAGCAGATGATCGACAATTCGTGCGCATTCCTTCCCGCTTGCCGTTAAAGGATTGTTTCCATTTGGGCTTTACTTGTTTAAAGCATAAAAAGTTACGTATGATTTTTACGATTTTGTTGACCAGCTTTGCACTGTTGTCATTATCATTGTCTGACAGCATTGGACAATTTAACGGTGTGAATGCGCAATACAAGGCTATGAATGAAAATGGAGAGCATCTGGTTGCCATTCAACGGCAGCTCTTGGATGAAGACGGCAACGTTATGGTTCGCTGGGATTCCGAATTATTAGAAATACACAATCAAGATGCAGTTAAATTGATCAATGAGATTGGTCAGGATGTTGCTAAGGTTTATGAATCAAGCGCTTATCCTTTGAACGCTACGGTGTTCCAAATTCCGCTGAAGCAAAATTTGTTTGATACAGCTTGTCAAAATTTTCGTTTAACGGAAATGAATCGTTTTGATGATCTTCATCTTACGGACGTGATCGGATCATTTCCACAGAATTATGATGAAACGGCCATTTCCTCTTATTTGGCGGATTTGATCATCACCTATGGTATTCATGATGATCAAGATCGAATGCTGCAGCCAAAGTCTTATGAGGAAGTCATCAAGCAAGTCAAACTTCCCATTGCCGGGAAATGGGTGAAGGTAAGCGGTATTGTAAAAACAGATCTGTCTGCCTATGATGAGTTAAAATCGGTCTATGGTGACCAGATCGGTGAAGACCAGTATCGTCTCTATCGTAAATTCAGAGTGATTGTCAATCAAAACTGTGAACAGTTGTTTGTTAAGACAGGGTTTGTGGATGCATTGAATTTAGCGAAAGATAATAAGATGAACACCAATGAATATGCCAGTAACTTTTTTGATCAGAACAGTCAGATTTATGCGAATTTGGCCTATCCTGTAAATCCGATTACGTATTTTGACGGAAACGGTGAACAAACCATTGATCATCTGTCTAAAAAAGAGGTTATTTGGAGCAGTGATATGCTATATAGTTCATCGTATGCCGAACAAACCAAGAGCGGACCGATATATGATGATATGTTTGCGCAGCGCAAGGAAGCTGAACGTGAACAGATCATTCGTAAGTTAGCCAAACAGGTCATCGGCACGACCATGACTATGCAAACCGCAGGAGCTAATGGTTACGGTAAGGTAATTACTGCAGAAGATGTGGTGATCCGCGGGGTAATTTTGCCGGATTCATACAATGATGATGCTCTTTACGGCGAGGGATTATGTTATGCAGCGAAGGAAATGGTGGAACCGTATGTATCCGATCCGTTTTATATCGGAGAATTGTTGGTCAGCGCCGAAGAAACCGCATTACATGAACTTTTGGAAAGCTATCCGATTGATCAAGAATACAAAGCACATACGATTGCAACCAATGATGTGGAAAGTATTGATAGTTTTGCTAAATTTGCGACTAAGGTGTTCTTTTATGCCAGCATTGCATTCTTTGTTTTTGCTGTCGCATTACTCATGAATTTCATTGTGGTTTCCATCACTTATCGTAAAAAGGAAATCGGAATTCTTCGCTCGATCGGCGCGCGCAGTATGGATGTGGTGAAAATCTTCATCTGGGAAACCGTGACGCTTGCCTTTATCTCTTATGTGGTAACAATCATCGCTCTGTATGTGATGGCATTCCTTGTTAACCGTTTTGCGATGGAAAGTGTCGGAATTCTGATATCACCGATTATTACGACATGGCGACAGCCGCTGTTATTAATAGTGATTGTATCATTAATCGCATTGTTATCTTCTTTGATACCGATTCTGAAAATCGCCGCGCAACGGCCGATTGATGCCATTAAAAAATAATACAAATTAGAAATTCAAAATTTCAAGGGTATTCATCATACCCCATAGAGTTTTAATAAAATCCTCCAAACGCCTTGGAAATAAAGGATTTATCGCAATCAGTCCACCTTATTACTTTATATGATTTCACACAATGTTACCCTTGTTTTGAACAATCACAAGGGCAAAATCGAGGGCAGCAAAATTTCATAACAAGATATAAAAACGTGTGGCAATCGGGAAAATATGACGTATGTGCGAATAGATTATTTTGGAGGATAACACTATGGAAAAATATATTTATGACGAAAACAACGGTCTTTGGTATGAATTGCATGAAGATTATTATATTCCCTGCCTTGTTTTACCAGCCGAAAAGGAAAACAAACCTATCGGCTTATGGGGGCAGCGGCACAAACGCTATTTGCAGGAATACCAAAAAGCATTTTACATCACTCTGCTTACAAGTGGCAACCTGAACAGTTATCTTACTGATATTGACGAGCAGGCGCAGGACATGATGTTTCGGTTAGTTAAGCAAATGGCTAATAGGGAGGAGGTTACCGAACAACTGAAAGCAGAAAATCCAATGTTGTGGCTTGGCAGAATGAACGAGATACAAGCAAGGGCAAGAGAAATTGTCAATGCAGAGATGATATATGTCTAGAAATTTTATCAGCATTAGAAAAGACGGGCGGAATATCTGCCTGTCTTTTCTGATATTATTCTTCTTGATATACTGTTGACAAAACATATACTGTGTGGTACGATGTATATACAGGAGGTACAGTATATGAATATTGATGATTGGAAATCCCAAATAAAACGGGGAACACTTGAATTTTGTATTCTAATAATGATACGGAAACAACCCTCTTATGGATATGAAATTATCAGCACATTAGAAAAATATCCTATTGTCGCCGCTAAAGAGAATACAATTTATCCGCTTCTTAGAAGGTTGCTCAAAGAAGAATATATTTCTTCCTCATGGCAGGAAAGTACAGAGGGGCTGCCGCCAAGAAAGTATTACTCAATTACAGATAAAGGGCTAGAATACATCGCTGCAATGTCTGTTGAATGGGAAAATCTGCTTAGTGCTATTAACAAAATCAAAGGAGAATAATCATGGAAAAAGTATTAAATGAATATCTTGAAAAAATGGAAAAATATTTAAGACCTATCGCTGTATCGGAACGAGTAGATATTATAAAGGAAATCAAAAGCGAAATGCAGGAATTGCAAAGCAATGATATTCCTGCTGAACAGATAATTGAACGATTAGGAAATCCTAAAGACTTAGCAAAGGCTTATCTTGGAGATTTACTTTCAAAAGAAAGCAGATTCAGCTGGAATAGGTTTTTGGTTGTCTGTGCTTTTTATAGCTTAGTGGGATTTTCAGGAATGGTAGTTATTCCTTCTTTGGCTATTATTGCTCCTACTTTTATCATTTGCGGGATTATGTCTCCTGTTTTAGCTGCGGTAAAGATGATTGATTATATATTTGCCCTTGGCATTCCTTATGTGGAAAATATCGGTATCTTTCTTGGCGGAATTGTTACTTTTAATCCCATTGTAGAATTTATCATTTCTTTGGTGATTGGAGTTTTACTTTGTTGGACAGGGCGTGGCGTATGGAAACTGTTAGTACTTTATTGTAAAAAAATAGGCAAAACCGTAAGTAATTTATCTATTTGAGGAGGGGGAGCTTATGAAATGTATTTTGTTGCACGGCTTAGGGCAAGCTCCGTCTGACTGGAATGATTCAATAAAAGATATTGATAAGAATTTTTAGGTTTCCTGTCCTGCTTTGTTTGAATGGCTCCATGGAACAGAATTTTGTTACGCCAATTTATATCAAAAGCTTGAGAGGTATTGTGACCAGTTTGAGGAACCGTTCACTTTAAGCGGTCTTTCGTTAGGAGGGATTCTTGCTTTGCAGTATGCAATTGAGCATAGCAGCAAAGTTGAGGCTTTGATTTTAATCGGGACACAATTTTCTATGCCTAAAAATTTATTGAAATTTCAAAATGTAATATTTCATTTTTTGCCGAATATGGCATTTAAAAAAATGGGAGCTTCCAAAAAAGAGATTATCAGCCTTTGCAATTCTATGACAAACCTTGATTTCTTAGAAAATTTGAAGGATATTCATTGTAGAACGCTAATTTTGTGCGGCGAAAGAGACAGGGCTAATTACTCAGCTTCTATAAAGTTACAAGAACTCATACCAAACTCAGTCTTGGCTGATTTCTCTGCTTACCCTCCGCCTGTATCTGATGCAGGCGTTTCAATACACTTTCACGCTCTTGCGGTCTGCACTGCTGCTTATCTGCGGTTTGTGACTTCCTGCTTGTAAGGGCAAAAACAAGGGAAAATACATAAGGACTGGACATTTGGCAGTCGAAAAGCCTTGAAAAAAAGGAAAAATGAAGGGTTTGAATTTTTAATCACAATTTGCTTTTCCTCAAAAAAAGCCGAGCCTTCTTTTATGAAAAGAAAAGGCTCGGCTTTTTATTATGCTTCATTACTTTTCTGTGGTTCTTTGGATTCATCACCAACGATAATTTCGGTATCGCTGACTACGATTTGTTTCTTTTGCAAGGTTGTGTTAATGATATGGGCAAATAAGGTATAGAAGAATGCGGTGGTGGGAACGGCCAAAAGCATACCGATAATGCCGAATTGGGCACCGAAGACAAAGATGGACAATAATACCCATAAACCCGGCAGACCAACCGAATTGCCGACGACACGAGGATAAATGACATTGTCTTCAAATTGCTGCATAAGCTGATAGAAAATAATAAAGAGAATGGAAGTCCAAAGGCTTTCTGAAAGGATTAAAATCGCTCCGACACTCATCGCAAACATCGAGCCGAATACCGGGACAAGAGAACAAACGGCGATCAAGGTTGATATGAGTTCGGGATAGGGGAAGTGAAACAGCTTCATCGTAAAGAAATATAATATCCAAAGAATGCCTGCTTCCACTAATTGTCCGGTGATGAAGCCGGAAAAGATTTTATTGGCACGATGACTCCACTCAAAGATGCTTTCGGAATTTTTCACCCCGAATATTGCTACAATCACTTTTCGTACCTGCCGAATAAAGGTTTCCTTGCTGGATAACAGATATAAGGAGAACATAAAACCGGTAAAAATGATGGCAAACTGGGCGGTGAACGATACGGCATTGTCCCAGATACCGCCGGCGCTGGCGGATAAAAAGGAAAGAACCTGAGAGGAAATCTTTGCCCAATCCATGCTTTCCATATTGAGCAGTGCTTGTATCTGCGCGATGTCTGTCAGCTGATAATCAATATTTAACGAGGTGAATATTTCATCGACATTATTGATA
>CAJUGR010000003.1:2827-39093 GCA_910586285.1 uncultured Erysipelotrichaceae bacterium | reverse complement strand
GGCCCACAAAGAAACCGGATAGATTGTTTAACAACTGAATCAGACTTTCAATGATGCGTGGCACGATGATACTGAACATGAGTATCAGTAATCCGAATACGATGATTAAAGAGAGGGTAATCGCAATACCACGCTGAAAGCGATGCAGCAGCGATGTTTCTTTGATGACATGTTGTAACAACTTTTCCACACGGATCATGACAACGTTGATAACATAGGCAATGCCAATGGCATAGAGCAGGGATTGAAACATCCCTAAGATATGAAAGAAAGTAGAAGCGATCACATCGAAGCGGAAAATCACCGATGCCAATAGGATGGTATACGTTACCAACAAGATCCACGGACGGATGCGTTGAAGATCTTCATGATTATGATATTTCATAACGGACTCCTTTCGGTTTTAACGGTATTTATTGTAAAATATTTGACACAATAATTCAAGTTTCATAGTGACTCACCAGCTTTTCCATATCAGCAGCCAAAGAAAAAGATCAAAAGCAGCAAAATTCACTGCTTTTGATCAAAGAAATCAGCGTTGATCAAAATAAACTTCCTGGCGAATCAGCATATTGCCTTGAATGATTGCTCCGCGTTCCACTTCAATATGAGCGGCGCTGATATCACCGACAATACCACTGGTAGCGGTAAAGCGTACGGATTCTCCCACGGTCGCATTACCCTTGATACGTCCGCCGTTGAGCAGTTCGTATGCTTCAATGTTTCCATCAATGGTTGAACTCTCGGTGACTTCCATATTGCCGCTGCATCCGATATCGCCGATGATAGTAGCGTTATCCAAATAAGCATTATTACAACTGATAATGCCTTCCACAATACCATAGACGGATAAACTGGCATTGCACAACACATCACCGCGCACATGTCCGCGAATCACCAAATCACCATCCGCTTCAACGTTACCATTGATCAGCGTTCCTTGAGAAATGGTGGTTGGTTCATGAGGTTCGTTCTTGGTCGATTGAAACCGCGGTTCCTGATAAGATTCATTATTTTGATAGTTATCATAAATCGCATCATCCACTACCGGCTCTTGATAAGTAGTTTCCTGATATTGATTCTGATCACTCATCCGATTATCATACGCTGCCTGATCTTGCGAAGGGGCATTCTCATATGGCTGCTGGGTTGCTTGTGCTTCATGGGGCTGCACAGGCTGCGGATTAACTTTATCATAGGGATTTTCTTGATAGGTGGAATTTTGAAGCTGTGAAGGAGCTTCCGACTCCTTTTTTTGGGCAAACAACTGTTTTTGACGCTCATACCATTTCATAATTGATTCCCTCCAATATTTCTTATCTCTTTCGATATTATATCATTATTTTTCTTTAATTACATCTTAAATCGCGCTTTTTTCCGTCGAAACCTAATTTTTATACGGTCAAAATCCATATTTTATAAACAGGATAAATCTTTGGATGATCGTATTATCAACGTTGAAAACTCAGTTTCTGATGCTTGGCTGTGTTAATGAAAACAGTAACAGATCTTTTGATAGGGGACAAGGTAAAAATAAATAAGAGGATACTTGCGGAAAAAAGTCAATCTGTGATATGATTTGACGCAAAAGGATGTGAAGGAATGCGGAAATCAACGGCAAATCTGTTATTGGTGATCGTGACAGTGGTATGGGGCGGCGGCTTTATCGCAACAAGTACAGCTTTGAACGTATTTTCTCCGTTTACCATATTGATGATTCGTTTTTTGGGAGCGGCTGTATTGCCGATCATATTAGCTAGAAATGCATGGAAAACGTTAACCAAAAAAGATATACTTCACGGGATTATTGTCGGTGTGCTTCTGTTTTTGAGCTTTGCGTTTCAAACCTTCGGTTTGCAGACAACCACATCTGGAAAAAATGCTTTTCTTACCGCTACCAATGTGATTATGGTACCATATCTGTTATGGCTGTTTCTGCATAAAAAACCGGATCGCAAAGCGATCATTTCTTCCTTCATCTGCATATTGGGAATTGCTTTGCTGACACTGCGTGCAGAGGCAATGCGTTTAAGCAGCGGAGATATGCTTTCACTCATTTGTGCATTGTTTTTTGCAATGCATATGATCGCCTTGGATCGCTGTGGTAAAGATGTTGACGTATTTGCGATGACTGCTTTACAGATGTTGACTGCTGGTCTTCTTGCGGCGATATTTGCACTGATGTTTGAATCATGGCCGCAAGCAGTGGAAAGGACAGCAATTTGGTCATTGTTGTATTCGATTTTCATATCGACCATGTTGGCATATCTGCTCCAAACATGGGCGCAAAAATATACACCTGCATCGGAAGCTGCATTGATTCTGTCTATGGAGGCATTGTGGGCAGCGGTCTTTTCCTATTTGTTTCTGGGAGAGACAATGACTTTGCCGATGCTGACAGGTGCTGCATTAATTCTTTGTTCGGTTCTGTACGTTGAAGCAGGTAACGGAGAAGGATGAGGTCAAAAGGTGCATCCGGTGAATAGAATAGAAACGTATCGAGGCCGATTGGTATTTCTAAAATAAGTTTGCGTAAAGTTTCACTTTGAAAGCCACAAAATTATGTTATAATACTTTGTGAAAATAATTACAAGGGAAATGCGGACGGTAACGATCCGTGAGAGGAGAATATTATGTCATTATTTGAGCATGAAGCACGTCAGTTTAAATTCGATGTTTTAAGAGAGGTCAGTCATCGAAGCTTTGAGGGCAAATTGAATGAATCCGTGATTGATGAATTGGCTTATTTACTGATACCCGGCAAGCGTGCAGAGTATCGTTGTTGTGTTTATAAGGAGCGAGAAATTATTCGACAGCGGACACGCATGGCGATGGGATTGGCGCCGACTCCTGAAGAACAGGAACATCCCCGTCAGATTGTTCGTGTGATTGAGGCAGCGTGTGACGGCTGTAACATTCATAAGATTTTGGTCACCGATAACTGCCGAAAGTGTATGGCGAAATCATGTATGTCGGCATGTAAATTCGATGCGATGAAAATGGGATCCGATCATGCTTATGTGGATTATGATAAATGCAAAGAATGCGGTGCATGTGTGAATGCTTGTCCATTCAACGCGATTGTAGAAACGATGCGGCCATGTCGTGCAAGTTGTCCAGTGGATGCAATTTCCATGGATGAAAATGGTTTAGCCCAAATTGATGAGGAAAAATGCATCAACTGTGGTGCTTGTCAGGCAAAATGTCCGTTCGGGGCGATCGAGGATATGTCATGGATGGTAAAGGTGATTGAGGAATTACGCGCCAATACCAAAATGTTTGCGATTTTTGCGCCGGCCGCACAAGGCCAGTTTGATGAGGCAACTCTGCCGCAGATCAAACAGGCAATTCGTGAATTAGGCTTTGAGGAAGCCTATGAAGCGGCGATCGGTGCCGATGCGGTAGCTTGGTATGAGCGTGAAGATGCGCTGGTTCATAAGAGCAACGGGGCAAAGATTACTACATCCTGCTGTCCGGCTTTTGTCAATCTGGCGCGCCAGCATTTTCCAACAGTGTATGAAAACAACGTATCTCATATGGTTTCCCCGATGGTAGCCATCGGTCGCTATTTGAAGCATCACTACCCGGATCACAAACTGGTATTTATCGGACCCTGCGTGGCCAAAAAACAAGAAGTGCAGGATTCCTGTATCGACTATTGCTTAACCTTTGAGGAATTGGCAGCGATGTTGGTCAGCCGCCATATTTCCATCGAGGATGTGGTACCGCGGGAAAGCGATATTGCGTCATCGTACGGTCGTAATTTTGCGGTCGGCGGTGGTGTTTCCAAAGCCATGTTACAAGCGTTGAAAGAAAACAGTGAGGAAGAAGTCAGCGCGGAATATGCCGATGGCTCCGAGGCATGTAAAAAGGCACTGTTATTAATGAAAGTGGGACGCTTCCAAAGCGATGTGTTGGAAGGAATGGCCTGCAAAGGCGGATGTATCTGCGGTCCGGCTTCCATTGAAAATGCGCCTAAAATCAAACAGCGCATGGCCAAGGAAAATCGTGAAATCAGCGACAAAACGATTGCTTCTACCTTTGGCACCTTTGACTTCCGCGATATTGATTTGCATAAATAAAAATATAACGGTCGGTAAGATATAATCGATAATCCGGCCGTTTTTTTGTTTTTGTAATTACGAATATTGATATTAAAAGCATTGTATCTGCTTGGGTTTCTTGATACAATGATAGCGGAAAGAAGGTGATATCATGATCTGGAATCACGGTGATACGTTGGCTATTCCCTTAGCAGACGGCATAGTGATTGATTATGTAGAAAATCGATTTGTCATCGTCATTAAGGATGAACTATGGTGTGAGCATGAATGTCAAGCGCTGCATCAAAATCCGCTTCATATTTATTTTTTATATGAACGAGTATGCGCCATCTTTTTGGTAGAGAATGTCGACTCGATTGATACCAGTGATGTCAGCTTCGATATTCATGAATGTGCGGAAGCCAAGCAACTGTTAGCCAATGATCAATATGATGTGGAAATCTATCTGGTGAATAAGAATCAAACGATCTGTGCCGCACGCAGGTTGACTTTCAGTAAAGAACAAAGCGCCATCATTCAAGAACACTTATGTAAGCAGTATGATACTCCTTATGATGATGCGGGGTTTGATCGTGCTTTACAGAAGATACAAGGAATGTATGAACCGTTTGAAATGGAAGGAATGGCATTGTTTAAAGGTATTTTTTAATACCAAAAACATGCCATTTTTATGGATGAACTATGGATTTTTATAATCGCGGCAGGAAAGAATAACAAGCGATTGATCAAAAAGTTATGTACCAATATTGGTTTAAGTAGACATGATAATTATGGGAAATTGTAAATAATGATTTAGAATATAATGAACAATAAATGCTTTAATTTGATAAAAAGTATGCAGAATATATGAAAAAGGAAACAGATAAGGCTATCTGTTTCCTTTAACAAAGCCGAAAGATTAGCATCTCACAGTTTTTGGATACCGTATTAAGCATTGGTGTCGGTTTTATTGATGGATAAAATGCGGTTTTTAAACAAGCCAAGCCGCAAGGGTTTGTCCGAAATATACGGTAAGCGCCATGACGATAACATAACCAAATGCGTATTTAGCAATTTTTGCAAGGATTTCGCCGTCCTTACCGCTGATGTTGCAGGCGGCAGTACCGATGGCAATACTTTGAGGTGCCAGCATTTTTCCGGCTCCAGTACCCAGTGAATTGGCCGCTACCAACCAGTATTCATTGGCCTGTATGGCCTGCGCGGCTTCTAATTGGACATTGCCGAATAAGACTTCAGAACTGGTGCCGCTGCCGGTAACAAATGTGCCCAGGGCACCGATCAACGGTGCCGCTAACGGATAGAAATCACCTAAGACGGTCACGAAGAATTGGGCGATGGCGGAAATCATACCCGCATAACCCATGATCTTTGCACAGGCGAGAACACTCAGCATTGTGGTGATGGTTTTGGCCATCTGCTTGATCGTATCGATCATGACCTTTAACAAATTCTTAATCGGACATTTTTGAATCAGACCGCCGATGATTCCGGATAGTAAAATTAATATACCGGGAGTGTTGAGCCAGGTAAACGTGTAAGGCGAGGCACTTTCGCCCTGATAAATAAGCACATCGGTTTTGATGGCACTGAGTGGTTCGTTAATCGCCGGCACAAGTTTGCTGGTTAACAATAAGAGAACAAAGATCAGAATAAAGGGAGACCATGCCTGTAATGCCGTTGTGGCGGTAATCGGCCTTTGTGATTCGCTTTGCGGGATGTTCATGCGATATGGTGCAGGAACATCATGATGTCGGCCGTAATAGGCGGCGTAAGCGAAAGTCGCCCCCAATGAGCAAACGCTCGCAATGACCACCGGTAATTCCACACCGACAAAGCGTGCGGCCAAAATCTCCGGAATGACGAAGCTCAGAGCAGCAACACACGTAAAGGGAATCAATCCTTTTAAGCCTTTGATGCCACCACTGACCAGCATCACCATGAAAAACGGTGAGAGAAATAACAACGGTGCGGCTTGAATCGTTTGGACAAATGCCAGCGTCGTACTATCTAAGGCCGTGATGGAAGCTAAGGTGGCGGTTGGAATGCCGATGGAGCCGAACATTGTCGGACAGCCATTGGCAATCAAACAGGCAAGAATGGCTTCCAACGGGGAAAAGCCGAGAGCAAACAACATACTAGCGGGTATGGCAATGGCAACACCAAATCCGGCCATGCCTTCCAAAAAGCCACCGAAGCACCAACCGATTAACAGCACCAGAATGCGCTTATCGTTACTGATGGAGGTGATCATCCGTTTGATGATATCCATCGCACCGGTAAAAACGGTGAGGTTATAAGTGAAGACGGCCGCAATGATGACCAAGACAATTGGCCATAGCGCCATCGCAAAGCCTTCCAAAGCGGCACTGATGGTCAGATTAAAAGGCATATTCCAAATCAACATCGCTTCGACAAAGGCCACAATCAACGCCGAAATTCCGGCGATATGAGCCTGCCATTTTAATCCGCAAAGGGCGATCACCAACCATAGGATCGGCAACAGTGCCAACACAAACATTACAATCATTGAATTTCCCATGCATTTCCTCCTTATCGGTTGTATTCATACCGATGCATAATCCGTAATAACACTCTTTGATCATCAAGGTTTTTTGCGCTATCTCTTGAAAAAGTATTATACAATGAAAAAAGCATTCTTATCAAGTATTATCCGAAAGACATTGATACAGGAAGACACATTTTCTTGATTGAAGAGTATCCGGTGATCATGATATACTAAGCTTAACGAAAATAGTTTTAGGAGGCTGCCTATGAAAACTTACATTTTGGTGATTGATCAAGGAACGACAAGTACCCGTGCGATTTTATTCGATCATGAAAGCAATATTGTGGGAATGGCACAAAAAGATTTAAAAACCGACTATCCTCATCCGGGATGGGTAGAGCAGGATGCCAATGAAATTTGGGCCGGTACGGTCGGGGTGATTTATGAAGTGATAGCCAAATGCGCCGTCAAGGAAGCCCAGATTGCGGCGATCGGTATTACCAACCAACGGGAAACAACAATCATATGGGATAAGGAGAGCGGACAACCGATTTATCCGGCCATTGTATGGCAGTCACGTCAAAGTAATTGTTATATTGAGCAATGGAAGGGCGAAGGACGGGAAGCATGGGTAAAGGAGAAAACCGGGCTATTGTTAGATCCGTATTTCAGTGCATCGAAGATTCGTTTTATTTTGGATCATGTGGAAGGGGCACAGGCAAGAGCAGAAGCCGGGGAGTTATTGTTTGGAACAGTGGATTCGTGGCTGATGTGGAAACTTACCAACGGGAAACGTCATATCAGTGATGTATCCAATGCTTCAAGAACAATGTTAATGAACATTCAGACGATGGATTATGACGATGAACTGTTGCGGTTATGGAACATTCCGCGAGTGATGTTACCGCAGATTTGTGATTCCAGTGAAAATTACGGAATCGCCAGCGGTTTATCGGATCATCCCATTGTGATCAGTTCCATGATCGGTGATCAACAGGCCGCATTGTTTGGACAATTGTGCTTTGAAGCCGGCTCGCTTAAAAATACATACGGTACCGGTTGTTTCCTATTAATGAATACCGAAGATCAGTTGATTTATTCCAAACATGGGTTGCTAACATGTGCCGGATGGCGCATCGGTAACGAGAAGTGTTATGTTTTAGAAGGCAGCGTTTTTGTAGCCGGAGCGGCGGTACAATGGTTAAGGGATGGCTTGAAGATTATCGAAAACAGCAGTGAAACCCAAGCACGGGCACAACAGCTTTCAAGCAGTGAAGGGGTTTATGTGGTTCCTGCTTTTACCGGCTTGGGCGCACCATATTGGAATCCCTCGGCGCAAGGAGCAATTTTCGGCTTGACCCGCGGCACCACGCAGGAACATATCATCCGCGCCACATTGGAAAGTTTGGCTTTTCAGACGTATGATGTGATCGAAGCAATGCGGCAGGACAGTCATTTAGCGATACATTCCCTGCAAGTGGATGGAGGTGCAGCGGAAAATCAATTTCTGCTTCAGTTTCAAGCCGACCTGCTTCAATGCGAGGTCAAACGATCCTTTATCAGTGAAACCACCGCTTTGGGGGCCGCCTATTTGGCCGGATTGGCAGTCGGCTATTGGCGTGATAAAACGGAAATCAAAGCACAGGCACGATATGGAACATGCTTTATGCCTTCACATGATCAAATCAAACAGAAACATCGCCTGGAAGGATGGCATCGAGCAATCCAAGGAGTATTGACCTATTGTAAATCGTAAAAAGCACTTACTGACAAGATTTACAATTTTGGCAGTCGACTTGCATCTTTGCAAAGTGAGCTTGCGCAGACGATGAAAGTTGATTATGTTTAGCATCATAGAAATTACAATAGGATTGTATCATGTGTTAAAAGAGTCAAAATATGCTTTTTCTTAATAATTTCTCACAATCAGGAATAGACTGAAATGAGGAGATGGAGTCAATGGAACTGACGGAAAAGGATCGGCTATATATTGCCCATACGTATCATCGTTATCCGATTATCGTCGATCATGGGAAAGGTGCGATCGTTTACGATGTGCAGGGAAAGGGATATCTTGATTTTACCTCAGGTATCGGCGTGAATCTTTTCGGTCATAGTGATCCCGGTTGGAAACAGGTCGTAATGAATCAGCTGAATAAGATAACCCATGTTTCCAATCTGTATTACAGCGAAACAGTTATTCAGGCAGCAGAGCAGTTGGTTTTAAAAAGCGGCTGTAAAAAAGTGTTTTTTGCCAACAGTGGGGCAGAAAGCAATGAGGGCGCTATCAAGGCAGCCCGCAAATACAGTCATGATCGTTATGGAGAAGGTCGTGATCAGATTCTCACATTGACGCATTCCTTCCACGGTCGTACCATCACGACGCTGGCAGCGTGTGCTCAGGATGTATTCCATCGTCACTATATGCCTTTTACACCCGGATTTCAGTATGTAAATACCAATGATACGGAAGATTTGTCCGCTAAGGTCAATGATCATATCTGTGCGATCCTATTAGAAGTGGTGCAGGGAGAAGGCGGGGTGTTAGCATTGGAGCCGACCTTCCTATCACAAATCCAACAATTATGTGATGCTAAGGATATTTTATTGATTATTGATGAGGTTCAAACCGGAATCGGGCGTTGCGGCAGCTTGTTCGCCTATGAACGCTATGGTCTTCATCCTGATATTGTGACTTGTGCCAAAGCCTTAGGAGGCGGCTTACCGATTGGAGCGGTGCTGCTTTTCGATAAGGTTTCTGATGTCTTTCAAGCAGGTGATCATGGAACAACGTTTGGTGGGAATCCCTTGGCTTGTGCAGGAGCGGCTTATGTCTTGTCACAATGTAACGAGAATTTATATCAGTCTGTCCGAGCCAAAGGAGCGTATCTGAAAAAGCGGCTTAATGAGTGTAAGGCGCTTCATTCGGTAACCGGTTTAGGCTTGATGGTGGGCGCTTCGCTTACGGCAGCCAATGCGCGGCAGGTTGTAGAGGCATGTCTGAAACAGGGATTATTGATTCTCACGGCCAAAGATCGTCTGCGCTTTTTACCGCCGTTAAACATTCGCATCGATCAATTGGATCACGGTCTCGCGACCCTATTTAAAGTTCTAAATCATTGGTAAGATTTCGACAAGTAAGCGCTAACTGAGATAAAAAAGTCAAAATAATACCAGTGAATGACAGGATTATACAAATGAGGGAAAATGTATAAGAAATTCAAAAGTTTTGTGTTGAAATCTTGTTTGTGATTTGTTAAACTATTAACTAGGAGGTAAGGAACAATGAAAAAACTAGCATGCTTATTTGCGGTGGCTGCATTGTTGGCCGGATGCGGAAACAACAGTGACGGTGGCGATGACAAAGACACTAATACTCCGACTTCTACCGTAACCGGTGAAGGAACGGCAACCAATGAAAGCAACGGTGAAACGTTGACAACAACCGCTAAAGTAACAATGGACGGTGACAAATTCACCAGTGTTGAATTCGATGAAACTTACAAGGACAGCGAAGGTAATGACACCACGAAGAAAACCTTGAAAGACGATTACAACATGAAACCGGCCAGCGAAATCGGTAAGGAATGGTGGGAACAAGCTGAATTCTTGGAAGACTACATTGAACAAAACGGTGTAGACGGAATTGAATTGGGCGAAGACGGTAAAGCAACCAATGAGGATGTTTTGACCGGATGTACTATGAACATCAAACCTTACGTTGAAGCGATTAAAGCTGCCAAAGACAACGCAAAATAGTCATTAAATATCAGGTCTTAGGATCTGATATTTTTTTTGCCAAGTATAAAAGATTCCTTTTGTCCCATAATACGCAATAGATCGGAGGTTTGACGATGAAAAAACGGATGTGTGCGATCGGACTTTTATGCTTGTGTGCATGCAGTGCCAATAATAAAACAACCAGTGAAGGATCGTATACCAATGCCAAAGGAGCGGTTGCGAGCGCAAAAATCACGTGGGAAGGCGATCAAATGACAGCGGTAGAATTGGATGAAACCACTGAAGACACCACTAAGAAAACTCTGGGAGACGCCTATGATATGAAACCGGCCAGTGCTATCGGTAAAAATTGGAATGAACAAATCGCTTTTCTGGAAACCTATATTGTAACCAACGGCATTGATCAAATACGATTAAATGAAGAAGGCAAGGCAGAAAATGAAGACATCCTCACCGGATGTACAATCAGTATTGATTCCTACCTCAAGGCGGTACAGGATGCACAAGCAAAAAGACCGTAAAGACATCTTGAGTGATCATTTTCACTAACATGAATTACGGTCTTTCTCGTTTTAACTGTTGTTTTGAAAAGGCGAATTAAGAAATATGTTTTAGATAAAGGCGATTCATTAGGCGCTAATCCGATAGGATGGATCAGTATGTCCGCTTTGGTCGTATGTGCTGTTGTGATATAGATGTTCGCCAAGACGTAATGATGAATGAAACGGATTGGAATCATGTGTTTTATCTTAGCAGAAAAACAAAAGAACGCGAATGAAAACAAGGGGCGGTTTGTCCCTTGTTTTTATCCTTTATCAGCATGATGATCCTGATTCAGTTCCTTTAATCTTTGATTAATTATTTTCGCTTCTTTGCGGTTAAATTGATAGAAGCAGAACCAGATGATCATAAAAATAGCACATGAACATATAAATCTCAGAATGGTAATCATAATTTGTTCGGGATGAAAAGGAATCCAGCCTAAATGAATGGCAATCGGATAGAACACCCCCATTCCGACACAAAAGTGAATCAGGATTTTTAACCATCCGGAAGGACGTTGAAATTGATAAATGACAGAGGTAGTGCCGCAGGCAATACCGATGATCATAGCACCGATCGATTGGCGACCAAAGTCGCTGAAAATTGGCTCCAGTAACTCCTTCTCCCTCCCCAGAAATAAGACTAAGCACGTGACCACAAAGAAGGTACAGCCTAAGGATATGCCGTAGAAAACATACTTCATTATCAGTTTCATCGTATGACTCATTCTAGTCCCAACCTTTCTTTGAAACTCCTGCGAAAACTTCTGGAGATGTAATCCGTAAGTCCGTTTTTCATGACCAGTTCCATCGTTCCGTTGAAACCGGCTTCGACATGACTGATCTGATTGATATTGACAATCGTTGATTTTGAAATTCGAATAAAATGAGTATCAAGGATCCTTTCTAATTCGTATAAGGGCTTATCGAGTACATAGCGGTTTTTATCTTTGTCATAACAGACGATCTCTCTTCCTTCGCTGCGTACAATCGCCAGACATTCATGTTTGATAAAATAAGTTTTTTTATCTTTTACTGCATTTAAAGTTATAGAATTTACGTTTTCTTTTTCTAATACAGTAATCATTTCAGCAATCTTTGTGGTCATTTTGTCGATATGAAGAACTGCATAAGGCTCTTTATAATCCGAGTTGATTTTGCATTCTACTTTCATAGATGTACTCCTTCCATCAGTATTATAGCATGAAAAAATTTGGTATGGGTGCATTTTATACACGATATTCGACCTCTTGCACATCATGAACTGCGACTTCTTCTCATGTGGTTGTTTTCATTCAAAATCATTTATACAATGGTAATAGAAAAGCAGGAGGATTCATAATGACTCAGACAGTGGTACAGGTAGAGAATCTGAACTTATCGTATAGCCATTTACATGCAGTTCAGAATGTTTCATTTACATTAGAAGCCGGAGAAATTTTGGCTGTGATCGGACAAAACGGTTCGGGTAAGACTTCTACGGTGGAATGTGTAGAGGGGTTGCGAAAGGCGGACAGCGGGTTAATTCGGGTTTTCGGAAAAGATCCTTGGATATACCGCCGTGAAGTTTACAAAAAGATGGGAGTACAGCTTCAAGAGGCACAATACCCCATGAAAATCAAAGTAGAGGAACTTTGCCGATTGTTTGCGAGTTTTTATGAGAGACCGGCTGATTGGAATTTGTTGTTGACTCAGCTGGGATTGAATGCCAAAAGAAAGCGACTTGTTCAAAAACTGTCCGGCGGTGAAAAACAACGACTATCGGTTTTACTTTCTCTAATCGGGCGGCCTAAGCTTATGGTGTTGGATGAATTAACAACCGGACTGGATCCGGAAGTCAGACAAAATATGTGGATCAGTTTTGAAAACATAAGAAAAGGCGGGGTAGCGATGATTATGGTTTCTCACTATTTGGATGAGGTAGAGGCACTTGCGGATAAGATTCTCTATTTAGAAAAAGGGAAACTGCAGTTCTTCGGAACTCAACAGGGATTTCGGGAATATGTAAAAGGTCGAATTCCTAAAGCAGCATGGAAAGATAATCTATCATTGGAAAAGCTTTATTTGATGATTACTCCAAAGACTTCAAGTCTTACGATGGAGGGAATACTATGAGAAGATTTGCGATGATATGTAAAATAGAATGGCGATTATTTACCCGAGATTTCTTCAGTGTTTTCTTTGCTTTGGTCTTTCCTATACTTATGCTTCTGTTGTTTGGCAGTATCTTTGGGAATAAACCATTATATGAGGGGTCTGAAATGACAATGATGGGAGTCTCGGTGCCGGCCTATTGTGTGATGGTTACCGGTGTAACCGGTCTTATGTCCTTACCGTTGGTACTATCGGGTTATAAAGAGAAAAAAATCTATAAACGATTTGATGCAACGCCGGTCGGAAAAAAGAGCATCATGTTAGCGCAGGTACTTGTGAATCTGATCATGACACTGATTGGAATTTCACTCCTAATTATCGTGAGCCGGATTCTTTTTGACATCCAGATCAAAGGTGCTGTTTTAACCGTTTGTATAAGCATACTATTTTCGATCGCGGCGATGTTTTCCCTAGGATTTCTGTTTACCGCGATCGGAAGTGATTTAAAAAGCACCACGTTGCTTTGTTATTTATGTTATTTTATCATGTTGTTTTTGTCCGGTGTCACATTACCGGATATGCTGTTCTCCGACACGGTAAAAACAATATCAAACTTTTTACCGATGAGTTATGCGGTAGATTTAATGCAGGGAGTTTTTGCGGGGGATAGTCTCAGTCAGCATATGACTGAATTGTTGATTCTTGGTTCAGTGACGGTGATCTGCACAACGCTTGGGGCCGTTTTATATCGAAAGAAGGATTGGGCTTAAAGCAAATACAGATAAGCAGATAGCAGATGTTAAAGTCTGTAAAATCAAAAGGGATAGCCGATAATCGGTTATCTCTTTCTTTATAAGAAAATCCAATGTTCTTTGAAACGAAAGATGATCAAATCATTCTGATGTTTTGATGTAAATTTTGGAATTACGAACTTATTAGTTACAATTTCATAAAATTCATTTATAATGGCAATAAATGAAAAGTATTGTTTTCTAAACGGGAAGGTGAAATAGCGATGGAACCGATCAGTGTTGAGATTATCAAAAACGCCCAAAACGGAGATGTGGAAGCATTTCAAGAAATCTATGAGAAAACCTATCAGCATGTTTTTTCCTATGCCCTAAAACTATCCAAAAATGAAGCAGATGCCAAGGATATTGCCCAAGAAACCTATATCCAGGTTTATCAAAGAGAATCGAAAACTGGTATTACATACCGAGGGGTTACTGCCGTTGACTACGATTGCTTTCTTCGCAAAAATCAAAGAAGTATTTCAAAACGGTTCTTTTGCACAAAAGATGTTGGCGTTTTCTTGCGCAAGCATGATTGTGGTCAGTGCGGTTGCCGTAACAGAGACGATACCGTATGTATAAACCAAGAATGAGGATATACAGGAAATCTTGTCAGAACAAGGTTTTCATTCCGTGAATTATCAAGACATTTCCATTACCAATGCCAAATCTGTTTATTACACCCTAATGGAATGGGCATCGGATGAAGCTCATATTCAAAAGAAAACATCAGTAGAAAAAGCGCAAATCAAATCGGTTGTGGAGGAATTAAAACAGGTGAAAAGCCCTTATTATGAGCGATTGGTAAACGATGGGTGGCTGCATACATACGAAAAATAAAATTTTTATGCGACAAAAAATAAATAGAGGTTAGAACAACAAATACGATTTATAGATTAGTTTAAAATACAAACCTCTAATTTACCGTAGGGATCGGTAAAAAGCAATCTAAATTATTATAGGGATTCAAAATGACTTGAGGAAAAGTCAAATAATGAATATCACTACCAATACGAATATGAAATGCTTGCCTTGATATGTTGGGTTCTGCCATCACGCCCCTTGCGAGCTTTTCTTTTGTTTGATTTCTTCATTAGATTTATGATTGAAAGATGAAAAATGGAAAATGATTTAGTAAAAGAGTATTGTAAAGTATTGTTGGATACGTTATCATGAGCATATAAAGAGAGAGGGCTATATGATTCACATAAACGCAAGCAATATTAGAACAGATAGTAAAATATAAGGAAACGGTGAATGTGACCGCTAAAGATGGAAATGCTGTGATATCGGGCATGAAAGAGAACATCGCTGAAGGATTGAATACTTCTGTTACTGATTACTTATCGAAAACGAAGTAAATCGGTAAATAAGCAATGATTCGATAGCATATCGTTTTAATGATAAAGAGGATAGGTGAAAACTATGCAGTATACGAAATTAGGGAATTCCGATTTAAAAGTTTCAAGGGTTTGTATGGGGTGTATGGGGTTCGGTGATGCACAATTTGGCCAGCATTCATGGACTCTTGATGAAGCGCATTCCCGTAAGATCATCCAACATGGACTGGAATTGGGTGTGAATTTTTTTGATACGGCCATTGCTTATCAAAGCGGAACGAGTGAGCAATATGTAGGCAGAGCATTAAAGGATTTCGCCAAAAGAGATGAAGTGGTTGTCGCAACCAAGTTTTTACCTCGTACTTCGGCCGATATTGAGGCGGGGATCACGGCTCAGCAACATATTCAGAGAATGATTGATAAGAGCTTGGAAAACCTCGGTATGGATTTTGTGGATCTATACATTTATCATATGTGGGATTATCAAACACCGCTTTATGATATTATGGAAGGACTACATCGCATCGTTAAGGCAGGGAAAGCGCGCTATATCGGTATTTCCAACTGTTTTGCATGGCAGCTTGCAAAGGCCAATGCACTGGCGGACAAGGAAGGTTTCACGAAATTTGTTTCGATTCAGGGCCATTACAATTTGCTTTTCCGTGAGGAAGAAAGGGAGATGGCGAAGTTGTGTGAAGAAGATCATATTGCCATGACCCCATACAGCGCCTTGGCAAGCGGACGTTTATCAAAGGTTCCCGGAGAAATATCAAAGCGTCTGAAAGAAGATCAATATGCAAGACTGAAATATGACGCTACTGCGGAGACAGATAGAAGAATTATTGATCGGGTAGTAGAGCTTGCCGGGAAACATAATGTATCCATGACGGAAATTTCGTTGGCATGGCTTTTGACAAAAGTAACCGCTCCGGTTGTAGGAATGACCAAAATGCACCATGTGGAAGATGCTGTCAAAGCTATCGATTTGCATCTAACCGCAGACGATCTCTCTTATTTGGAGGAATTATATGTTCCTCATGCCTTGGTGGGCGTCATGGCTCAGAATACGGCACAGTCCGCAAAAGAAAAGCATGTCTGGTCGGTGGGAAAGCAGGATATATAGGAATAGCATTTTGTTTATATTTGCTAGGCAAAATAATGATTGCCATGATCAAAATGCTTGGTTTTATATATGTGAAGTAATAAGAATAAATCTCATTGCATCTTTCTAACAGGCAGATTCTTCATCTGTTTCGCAATGATTAAGGTGGTCATTGCATAAGGATTGCCTTTTTGATCGAATAAACGTATAATAATTGAGTAAGCACGGGAGGGTTGTAATGAATAAGGCCGATAAAATATTCATCTGTTTGGTGGTTCTGTCTTCATTTTTATTATATATCCCTTTATTGCTTCATGACTGGCAAAATCGTGACAAAGAAAAGACGGTTGTGGTTCACTATCGAAATGAAGAAGTATTGCGTGAGGATCTGCATAAGGATGGCGTATATACGGTTCAGGCAACGATGGGTGAGGTACAGATTGAGATCAAGGATGATGCTGTCAGAGTGGAAAAAGAGAATTCACCGTATCATTTGTGTTCGATTCAGGGATGGGTTTCGGATACGGGACGGCCGATCATTTGTCTGCCCAATGAACTGGTGGTTCAAATTGAAGCCAAGGAAGCGACCGATAACGGTGTCGATACGGTGATTCAATGATGAATAAGACACGGAAAATGATGAGTGTGACAATGCTGGTGGCAATCAGTATTCTGTTTCATTTGATCGAATCGATGATACCCATCCCGGTTCCTATTCCCGGTTTTAAATTGGGCTTGGCGAATATCGTTGGTTTGATTGCGTTATATCTGTATGATGAGAAAATTATGCTTAGTGTAAATCTTATGCGCGTATTGTTGGCATCACTGTTGCGAGGAATTTTGTTTGCGCCGGGGTTTTGGCTTTCGTTAAGCGGAGTGTTGTTATCAAGCTGTGCGGCAATTTTGGCTAAGAAGTACAGTTCGATGACGCGTTTTGGTGTAAGCTGTGCTTCCAGTGCCTTCCATGTAATCGGACAGGTGATCGCCGTCACGTTTATCTACAATCAGTTTTTAATGGGTGCGCTGCTTCCGATTCTGCTTTTATTAAGCATACCGACTGGATTATTTACCGGCTATTTGGCCGGACAAGTATTAGAGCGACTTGCGATAGAAAGGAATGAAAGCATATGAAAACATGGATCTATAAGCCAAAGGGGGTTTGTTCCACAAGAATGGAATTTGAAATGGATGGCGAGATCATTCGCGCAGTGAAAGTGGATGGCGGCTGCTCGGGAAACTTGCAGGGCATTTGCAGCATTTTGCGGGACAAAACGATTGATGAAGTTATCAGCGCATTTAACGGCATTCACTGCGGGTTTAAAAAGACCTCTTGCCCTGATCAGATAGCCAAGGCATTAAAAGAATACCGCGAACAAAACGTATAGTCATCGCGGTTGCATCACATACTCAATGACAGGTGATGTGATATGATGCAGGAACAAAGAAAGATTGCTGAGGTTCTGTACGAGTTGGGTATGGATCCTTGCTTAATCGCCGTGATGACAAATTCCCAAGATGAAATTGATGACGATGAAGAATCAAAATGAGCAGGGAATGAAATCATTATGTTTTAGCGATACCGGTGTTTTACCGGTTTTTCTTTCACCCATTTTGCGATGAAAATAACCTAAAAGATGATGCGATGACAGCGGATTAATCACAAGTGTGAAGTTTTTCATAAAAACCGTTTTAAATTACACGATTTTTCATGAAAACAGTTGACACAATCGTGAAAATAGTTTATTGTTATACCAACAACGTGAAGAAAGGATGTGGACATCATGGGCACGCCAATGGTTAGGATATTACAGGTCGTGATTCAAATTCTCAAAAGTCTGCGTTTCTTTCCTCTAGAGTTGTCAGAAAATTTTGAGATGGTCTGAGAAGAGAGAGAAAACGCAGCCGAAATGTTGGCTGTTTTTATTTTAGGAGGAAACGGAATGGATGAGAAAGCGGTAGAACAAGCGGCGCATCGCTTAGCACCGGTGATCCATAATGTCAGAGTGACCAAATCACAGACGTTTTCGGATATGAGCGGGTGCGAATTGTATCTGAAATGTGAGAATCGCCAAAAGACAGGATCATTTAAAGTACGCGGTGCCTATAATAAGCTGGCATTGTGCAAAGAACAGGGGATTTGTGAGGTCATTGCGTCCAGCGCAGGAAATCATGCGCAGGGAGTTGCCTATGCCAGTAAATGTCTGGGGATTCATGCAACGATCGTCATGCCGAAAAGCACCCCGATTGCCAAGGTACAGGCAACAGCGGGGTATGGCGCCGATGTAGTGTTGGCAGGGGATTGTTACGATGAGGCGTATGCGAAGGCATTAGAGATTCAAGCGGAAAATCAAGCGGTGTTTATCCATCCCTTTGATGATGAGGATGTTATTGCGGGACAAGGTACGATCGCCTATGAAATTTTACACGACTTGCCCAATGTCGATATTATTGTCGTGCCGGCCGGCGGCGGTGGATTGTTAAGCGGTATTTCCGCTTATGTCAAAGCGATCAATCCCCGCATTCAGGTCATTGGGGTACAGGCTGAGGGTGCCGATGCCATTGTGAATTCCTATCAAAAGAAACAACATTGTTCCACCGAATCGGTGAATACGATTGCCGATGGAATTGCGGTTCAAAATCCCGGTGAAAAAACGGTTAAGATTATCAATCACTGCGTGGATGACATGGTTCGGGTCAGTGATGATGAAATTGCGGATGCCATTTTGTTATTGTTGGAGCGGGAGAAACAAGTGGTAGAACCCAGTGGGGCAGCCTCGATTGCGGCATTACTCAATCATAAGATCCAATGCGCAGGAAAACGCGTCGTCTGTGTGTTAAGCGGCGGCAATATCGATGTGTCCTTTATCCATAAGGTTGTGGAAAAGGGCTTGTTGACTCGCGGTCGCAATATGAAGTTCAAAACGCTGATGCAGGATGTGCCGGGAGCGTTGGAGCAGTTCTGTACCGTGGTGCGCCAACAAAGCGCCAATATTATTGAAGTACAATACGATCGTTTCCAGGCGGATCTCGGATTGAAGGAAACGATCATCCATATGGCGGTGGAAGTCAGCGGCCGCAGTCATGGCGAGGCCTTGATTCAGGCGCTGAATGAAGCCGGGTATCACAGTGAAGTAGAGTAATGAAGAGGTGATAAATATGATGTTAAACGGATCACAAATACTTGTTCAGGCATTGATTGATCAGGGTGTTGATACGATTTTCGGCTATCCCGGCGGCAGTGTGCTGAATATTTATAATGCTTTATATGATAAACGAGATGAATTGCATCATGTGCTGACCTCACATGAGCAAGGTGCAGCGCATGCGGCAGACGGCTATGCACGCAGTACCGGAAAAACCGGCGTTTGTTTGGCAACCAGCGGTCCGGGCGCGACCAATCTGGTAACCGGGATTGCGACAGCGTATATGGACAGCGTTCCCTTGGTAGCTATCACCGGAAATGTGTCCAATGATTTGATTGGTCGCGATTCCTTTCAGGAAGTCGATATTGCCGGGATCACGATTCCAATCACCAAGCATAATTTTATCGTTCATGATGTCAAAGAATTGGCGAGTACCGTGCGATTGGCTTTTGAAATTGCCAATTCCGATCGCCCGGGACCGGTGTTGATTGATATTCCCAAGGATGTCACAGCAGCCATTTGTGAATATGAGAAAATGCCGAAATTTGAGAAACGGCCTCATCCGCAAGTACAAGAGGGGCAGCTGAAACGGGCCATTGCGGCAATCAAACGGGCGAAACGCCCGCTTATCTACGCCGGAGGCGGGGTGATCTCTGCCGATGCTTGCAGAGAATTGTTAACGTATTCAAAACAGACGCAAACGCCGATCTGCTGCTCGGCGATGGGCTTATCCGCAGTGCCGTATGATTATGAACGTTATTTGGGTATGATTGGGATGCACGGGACACCGGTTGCCAATTATGCGTCATTGAATACCGATTTGGTCATCACTGTGGGAGCGCGTTTTTCCGATCGCGTAGCCGGAAATCGTTCCAAGTTTGCCAAAGCGGCAACGATTATCCATATTGATATTGACGCTTCGGAAATTTCGAAAAATGTCGCTTGTGATATTGCATTGGTGGGCGATGCGAAAACCGTGCTGCAGCAATTAATTCGAGAAGTTTCCGCCGGTTCTCATGAGGAATGGTGTGCCACATTGGCGGACTTCCGTACCAAAATCGGGCTGCCTCGACCGGCTGAAGGAGATCGGGTGGATCCGCGTGATTTCATTTTCACCTTACATAAGATGCTCGGCGATGATGCGATCATTGTGACTGATGTCGGACAACACCAGATGATTACTGCGCAGTACTATCAATTCAGTAAACCGCGCAGCTTTATCAGTTCTTGTGGCTTGGGTACGATGGGCTATGGCATGGGTGCCGCCATCGGGGCGAAAACCGCACATCCGGATCGCCCGGTGGTACTTATCAGTGGTGATGGCAGCTTCCATATGAATTTGAATGAAATGGCGTGTGCCGTTTCCCAACAGTTACCGATTATTGTATTGATCTTTAACAATTCGGTATTGGGAATGGTACGCCAATGGCAGACTTTATTCTATAAAAAGCGTTACAGCGAAACCTCGATTGATCGGCAAACGGATTTTGTGAAATTGGCCGAAGCCTTTGGCGCAGTCGGCTATCGCATTGCCTATCGCAATGAAATCGAATCAGTGATGAAACAGGCGCTGACATGCGGTAAGCCGTGTATTATTGATTGTGTAATTGATCCGGATGATTGTGTTTATCCGATCATACCGCCGGGAAAAAGCGCCGATGATATTATTTACGGGAATTAGGAGGGTGTAAAGATGAATCAGAAAAAAGTCGTATTATCCTTGCTTGTTTCCAACCATTTCGGTGTATTGACTCGGGTTACCAATTTATTTTCCCGCCGTGGCTATAACATCATTTCGCTATCGGTCGGTGAAACCGAAAATCCGAAGTTTTCGCGAATTACCGTTGTGACTTCGGGAGATGAAGCAATCATTTGCCAGATTAAGCGTCAATGTGCCAAGCTGGAGGATGTAAAAGCGATTCAGGAAGTAGAGGAACAGCAGCTATATATGCGGGAAGTCGTACTGGTGAAGGTGCGGGTAACGTATATGAATGAAGAGGAATTCATGTGTTTTGTTGCTGCGAATCAGGCCAAGGCCTATTGTATCGAACAACAGCTTTACATGGTGGAAATGTGTTCTTCCACGCAGGCTGTGGATGCGTTTATTGATAAGTTAGAGATGTTTGAAATCGTTGAAATTGTACGAACCGGTGGTTGTGCTTTGGCATTAAGCACCGCTACCGTATATGATGAGCGATAAATTACCAGAATAGGAGGAAAATGACATGGTAAAAATGTATTATGATGCAGATTGTAATTTGGATGAGTTGAAAGGAAAGACCGTAGCGATTATCGGTTATGGCAGTCAGGGGCATGCGCATGCGCAGAACTTAAAAGACAGCGGTGTTCATGTGGTTGTCGGATTGCGGGAAACTTCCGCCAGCGTAGCGAAGGCAAAAGAAGCAGGCTTGGAAGTATGCACAACGGCTGAGGCAGCAAAAAAAGGTGATTTGATCATGATCTTGACGCCGGATCAGAATCAGCCGGATATTTATGAGAAGGACATTAAACCGAATTTGGAAGCCGGTAATGTGTTAATGTTTGCACACGGTTTTGCGATTCATTTCAATCAGATCGTAGCGCCGAAAGATGTCGATGTCATCATGGTTGCTCCGAAGGGTCCGGGTCATACGGTTCGTTCGCAGTATTTGGAAGGCAAGGGCGTTCCGAGTCTGATCGCCGTACACCAGGATGCCAGCGGTAAGGCAAAGGATTATGCTTTGGCATATGCTTGCGGTATCGGTGCCGGCCGTGCCGGAATTATCGAAACGACATTCCGTGCCGAAACGGAGACAGATTTGTTCGGTGAACAAGCTGTGTTGTGCGGTGGTGTCTGCGCATTGATGCAGGCAGGTTTCGATACGTTGGTGGAAGCCGGATATGAACCGGAAATGGCTTATTTTGAATGTATCCATGAAATGAAGCTGATCGTTGATTTGATTAATAGCGGTGGTTTCGCAATGATGCGTTATTCCATCTCCGATACGGCAGAATACGGTGATTATGTGACCGGAAAACGTTTGATTACGGAAGATACACGTAAGGAAATGAAGAAAGTGTTGAACGAGATTCAGGACGGTACTTTTGCCGGAAACTGGATCACCGAAAACAAATCGGCAGGTCGCGCTCACTTCTTGGCAATGCGCCGTGTCCACGCTGAACATCAGAGTGAGAGCGTTGGTAAAGAACTGCGCAAAATGATGAGTTGGCTGAAAAAATAAGGTGATATTATGGGAAGACCTAGTGATAAAGTATTGAAAGGTGATCAGTGCGCACCACAGCGTTCGCTGTTTTACGCGCTCGGCTTGACCAAGGAAGAATTGGAACGGCCGCTCATTGCCGTTGTCAGCGCCCACTCGGAAATCGTACCGGGTCATGCACACTTGGATAAAATCTGTGAAGCGGTAAAAGCGGGAATTCGCATGGCGGGCGGAACACCGATTATGGTTCCGGCGATCGGCGTATGCGATGGCATTGCCATGGGACATATCGGTATGAAGTACTCGTTGGCATCCCGTGAATTGATCGCTGACAGCGTGGAAACAATGATTATGGCGCATGCGTTTGACGGTATGGTTTTGGTACCCAACTGCGATAAGATCGTTCCCGGTATGTTTATGGGCGCACTGCGGGTAAACTTACCGGCAATCATCATGAGCGGCGGTGCGATGTTGCCGGGAAATTATCATGGGAAAGCCATGAGTCTATCAACGATGTTTGAAGCTGTCGGCTCCAAGAAAGCCGGTTTGATAGATGAGGATGAATTAACGTATATTGAGCAAAATGCCTGCCCGGGCTGCGGAAGCTGTTCCGGTATGTTTACGGCTAACAGTATGAATTGTCTGTGTGAGGCGATCGGTATGGCATTGCCGGGCAACGGTACGATTCCGGCGGTATCCAATGAACGAATTCAGTTGGCTAAACATGCCGGTATGAAAATTATGGAATTGGTAGAAAACCAGGTAAAACCACGTGATATTGTGAGTGAAGCATCCATTCATAATGCGTTGGCCTGTGATATGGCACTGGGCTGTTCCTCCAATTCGGTTCTGCATTTGTTGGCGATTGCTCATGAGGCAAGGGTGGAGTTGGATTTAAATAAAATCAATGAAATCAGTGCCCGCACTCCGAATTTGTGCCGCTTGGCACCGGCAGGACCGGATCACATCGTAGATCTTCATCATGCCGGTGGTGTAGGAGCCGTGATGAAAGAATTGGCGAAAAAGGATTTGATCGATACTTCGTTGATGACAGTCAGCGGTCACAGTGTCGCTGAAAATATCGCCAAGGCACAAAATTTGGATCACAATATCATCAAGGATGTAGAAACCCCGAATTCAAAAACCGGCGGTATTGCTGTATTGTTCGGTAATCTTGCACAGGAAGGCTGTGTGGTGAAACGCTCGGCCGTAGCGGAAAAAATGTTGACGCATACGGGATCCGCTCGTGTGTTTAACAGCGAGGAAGAGGCCAATGAGGCTATTTACAGCGGTAAAATTATCAAGGGTGATGTTGTCGTCATTCGTTATGAAGGGCCTAAGGGCGGTCCGGGAATGCGCGAGATGCTGAACCCGACATCGGCACTAGCCGGTATGAAGTTGGATCAAGATGTGGCGCTTATTACCGACGGACGCTTTTCCGGCGCAACGCGCGGAGCGGCCATCGGACATGTATCTCCCGAAGCAGCAGCCGGCGGCTTGATTGCTTTGGTGGAAGAAGGCGATCTGATTGCGATTGATATTCCTAACGGAAGCATTCAGCTGTTGGTGGATGAAGAAACACTCGCACAACGTCAAGCAGCTTGGGTAAAACCGGAGCCGAATGTTACGGAAGGGTGGCTGTATCGCTATCAGCGTATGGTGACCTCCGGCAGTAAAGGTGCTGTGTTGGAATAAAAAGAGAAACGGTTCATAGCGAGCCGTTTTTTTGTCGGAATCCGCGCTGTTTTGTTGAGCAGAGCAGAGGATGTATTCGTTGACAAGAATTTCGTTATTCGCTATAATGCTAAACGGATTCAAATGGGGAAACCAAACAGGAAAGGATAATACGCATGACTTATAATGAAAAAACGCAAAGTCTCTTTGATTATGTCATATGGCGTTGTGATCTGTCGTTTGATCAGGATGCCTTTCGTGATGCTGATTCCTTGATCCTCTGTTGTCTTGCTTATCTTCGATTAGATCCGTTGTTTGAAAAGCAAGCGGAATGGACGTTAACTGACGTTGCGGCCGCATTCTTTGCTTTGCCGATTGAAAAACGGTGCGCACGAACGGATAAAGACTGGCTTTTATTGAAACAGTTGGCACATACGCGCCGCTATGGTGAATTGCGTTTGTCAGACTATATGAGTGTTTTTGATGAAACAACGCAGGAGCAATTTGCAGCTTTACGTTTTACTTACCGCGATGAATGGACCTGTTGTGTTTTTCGGGGAACGGATAATACGCTGATCGGTTGGAAAGAGGACTTTAACATGACGTTCATGGAGGTCATTCCGGCGCAAAAACGCGCGTTAGATTATGTGCAGTCGATCGTGACGCGCTGTCCTTACGATCTCTATTTGGCCGGACATTCTAAGGGCGGCAATTTGGCAGTTTATGCGGCAGCTCATCTGGATGGGGAAGTGCAAAAGCGTATCTTAACCGTATATAATCACGATGGACCGGGGTTTATGAAAGAAGCAACCGCAATGCCGGCTTATCAGGCAATCGTAAATCGGATAAAAACCTATGTTCCGCAGTCCAGCATCGTGGGAATATTGCTGGAACATGAAGAATCCTATCATGTAGTTCACAGTTCTCAAGTCTCTTTGTGGCAACATGACCCGTATTCGTGGTGTATGGATGGTCCGCGTTTTTCCCTGTTGGAAACTCGCAGCGCAGGAAGTTATTTTATGGATGATACAATACGCAAATGGATCGAACATCTGCCCATCAAGCAGCGCGCTGCTTTTGTCGATGCCGTATTTGAAGTCCTGCAGGCAACCAAGGTGGTATCATTAAAAGAAATGAATGCCAATCGCATGCATAATATAGCGATCATTCTCAAGGCCGTAAGCTGTTTGGATGATGAAGAACGCAAAATGATGGCAGAGACGATTCTGTCTTTATTGGACAGCGCGTGTAGAACCGCAAAGGATATGTGGAATGAACCGGAAAACAGCGATAACCACTTGTCGCAGGAGCATTTGGGTTCATCGGAGTTAAAATGATGAAGATATGGATGATAGCTGTCTTCACTACTTTTTATGTGATGAGCGAATGGGTGATCATACTGCCGGTTTCTTTATTATGGCTTAAGTATATTGCGTTTGCAATGGCGCTGTTTATGTTGAGTGCCATAATCACACAGCGCTTTTTTCATCGTCTCATCCAGGGAAAAACAGGTGTATGGATTCGGCGCACAGCGGTTTTAATCTTGTTGCTCTATGCATGGCTGTGCTTGGATACCTTTCTCTTAGACATGAAATTACCGATGTCCGGCATGATTCGTTATGCGCTATTCGATTTTACTTTACCGTTATCCGCACTCTTTATAACAGCGGGCATCCTATATGGTATTTCCACACCGACAAGTAATGATATCCGAAAATGATATGATTTGTTTTAAAGACAAATAAATATAAAAAACATATTGATATGATAACTTTTTAAGGATAAGGCAAGAGTATGGATGAATTGCCGGCACTATTTGTGTCTTATCTTATGTTGTTCTTTGGGTTCAATGAAAGGGGATTTAAAATGAGTTTCCTCTTCCAATTACTCCGATATGAGGAAATGTTTTTGTGATTATATGTGCTTAACGCTTTTGTATGAAATTCACTATTGATATATGAGGGTGAATTCGTTGAGGTGATTTTTATCCTCAGTATATCATTATTCATGATTACCATTTCGGTTCCCACGCATGTCATCAAGGAACGCAAGTACGGCGATAATGATTATGTGCAAGAAGATAACGAGGTGAAGAGATTTGGGGAGAGTTTACTGCCGGATCGTATGAAAAACAACGCTTAAGAAAGCTGGAACATCTGTATCACAGTAATTTCATTGCTAAAGAAGAATATAGGGTAAGCGCAAGGATATCTTCAAGAATTTATAGAATGAAAATTTGGATCTCATAAAAGTCATTAAAATCTATGAAAACGCTATCTTTTACTGGAAATTCATATGATTTTATGGTATATTGAATGCGGAGAAGGTGAAACAAATGAATATATTAGAATCATTAAAATCCGCAATGCAGGAATATCGCGAGATTACCGGTCTGCGCAGTTATTTGATTTTGGATTCAACGGAGATTAAGAGTGCATCAGAGCGCAATTATTTCTGTAAATGTCTGAAATCGAGTTCGGCTGCGTTGAAAAAGTGTGAGGAATGCACTCAGGAATATTATAATGAAGCGCGTAATGCCAATGAGGAATGTATTTATTCATGCCATGCAGGGTTGATTAAATGGGCTGTACCAGTCAACTGCGATGATTTTCACTGTGTAATTATTTCAGAGGGAATTTTAGCCCAACAGCAGCTGGAAGACGCTGAAGTATGGTCCGGTTATTTGAGCAGTGAATATGATCTGCCGAAAGAAATGATTAAGAACAATCTGAACAAAATGGTTGTGATGAATGAAGAACAGATGAACGCATCCATCAAGTTGTTAAAAGATTTGGTGGCATACAATTTGGAATTGTATAAAGCAACACAGGTCAAAGGTTGATTTTGCTTTACGATTGAAGCGATAAGGGATGGACAATAATCGTATTGTCCGTCTTTTTCTATGATAAAGCGGTTAAAAACGATGAAGTGAAACTTGGCTGAATTTTGATCGGAAAGATAAAAAAAGGGATAGACAAAGCAAAAATTTTTGATATAATAAGGGCATTCTAAGAATAAACCCATGTTGATAAATAATCGGAGGAAGTATGAAACTAAAAGAAACAGTATCCATGGATGTTTTAAAAGAGTTTAATTTTCAAATGGCAGAGAATAATAGCGAGAGCGGTTTTCAGCGTTATCGTAAGCATTACGGTGTGCTTTTGGTTACGGTCTGCAACTGTCAGTTGAATAAAGCGATTCAAATCACCCTGAACGCAAACAGTAATGAAGCGATTGGAGGAAAACGTCTTGTCGCTTCGATTCATCAGTTGAATCACGATTTATGTGAAATGGCTGAGCGCGGTTATCTTGATATGCAGGAAGCCTCGGTAAAACCGCAGATCAATGATTGGGATTCTCAAATTAAGGCGAATAACCCATTCTCCTTTATGATGGATTAAAAAACATCGTTATCCGAATGATTCGGAAACGATGCGTTTTTTTTTATTTGATCTGTGCTGCGATTTGATCGCCCATTTGGGAACAGCTTAACCGTTCGCAGCCTTTTTCTTGAATATCAGCGGTGCGATAACCTTGGGATAATACTTCATTGACAGCCTGTTCGATTGCGTCACTTTCATTGGGCATATCGAAACTGTATTTGAGCATCATCGCCGCTGCTAAGATCGTACCGATCGGATTGGCGATGTTTTGACCGGCAATATCCGGGGCAGAGCCGTGGATCGGTTCATACATTCCTACACTGCTTTCACCAAGGGAAGCACTGGGAATCAATCCGATGGAGCCGGTGATCATGCTGGCTTCATCACTTAAGATATCTCCAAACATATTTTCCGTGACAATGACATCAAACTGGGCAGGGTTTTTCACAATCTGCATCGCGCTGTTATCTACTAACATATCTTCCAACGTAACATCAGGATACTCCTTAGCGACTTCGTGGACGATTTTACGCCATAAGCGGGAAGAATCCAACACATTGGCTTTATCGACGGAAATCACGTGGCTGTTGCGCTTACAGGCGGTTTGAAATGCGATATGGGCAATCCGGCGGATCTCATGTTCACGATAGATCATCTGATCACAGGCAACCCATTCCTCATCCTCCTGATAGGTATTGCGCTCACCGAAATAAACGCCCCCGATAAGTTCTCGAACGACCATAAAGTCGATGCCTTGATCAACAATGTCTTTACGCAATGGTGAGGTATGCGCTAATTGCGGCAGAATTTTTGCCGGACGCAGATTGGCATAGAGTTCCATACCTTTACGAATCCCCAACAATGCTTTTTCCGGGCGTATGGATGGATCGACCTGATCCCACTTCGGACCGCCGACCGCTCCCAATAAGACGCTGTCACTGTGAATGCAAGCATCAAGCGTTTCTTGTGTCAATGATGTTCCATAGGCATCAATGGCACATCCTCCCGCCAATACCTCTTGATAAAGGAAGGTATGATGGAAGCAATCTGCCACACGATCGAGTACTTTCACTGCTTCATTGACAATTTCCGGTCCGATGCCGTCACCTTTAATCAGTGTAATATGTTTTTCCATTATTGTTCTCCTTTGGCAATGCTTTTCAATAAGCCGCCTTGACGCATGATATCTTTGATGAATTCCGGAAAGGGCTGCGCGTGATATTCTTCGTTGCGCGTATGATTGATAATGATACCCTGATCAAAATCAATTTCGATGTTATCCTGATCCTGAATCTTTTCGCCGGCTTCTTCGCATTCCAGAATTGCCAAACCGATATTGATGGCATTGCGATAGAAGATGCGGGCAAAGCTTTTGGCGATAACACAATCAATGCCGCTGGCCTTGATGGCGATCGGTGCGTGTTCTCGTGAGGAGCCGCAGCCGAAGTTCGCACCGGCCACCATGATATCTCCCGCTTTGACCTTGGTTACGAAGTTTTCATCAATATCACACATACAGTGAGCAGCGAGTTGGGCTTCCTCACTGGTATTTAAGTAGCGAGCGGGGATGATGACATCGGTATCAACATTATCGCCGTATTTATGTGCAGTTCCATGTGCTTTCATTTACTTGATCTCCTTTGCTTCACTGATATATCCCACGATCGCACTCGCAGCGGCAATCGCCGGTGAGGCGAGGTAAATTTCACTGGTGGTATGACCCATCCGTCCGACAAAATTACGATTGGTGGTGGCAATACATCGTTCGTTTTCGGCAAGAATGCCCATGTAGCCGCCCAGGCAAGGGCCGCAGGTCGGCGTGGATACAATACATCCTGCATCGATGAAAATATCAATAAATCCGCGTTGAATGCATTCTTTATAGATGCTTTGGGTGGCCGGAATAATAATCGTACGCACGCCCTTGGCAACGTGATGACCTTTTAAAATCCGTGCGGCTACCTCCATATCGGAGATTCTGCCGTTGGTACAAGAACCAATCACCACCTGATCAATTTTGATTTGCTCCGTGATTTCATCAATGGTTTTGGTGTTTTCCGGTAAGTGGGGGAAGGCAATCGTCGGACGGATTTTGCTTAAGTCGATTTCAATGATTTGATCATAGGCATCCATATCCGGCGTTACAATGTGGTAGGGACGATGAACGCGTTCCTGCATATAGGCAATCGTGATGTCATCCACTTCAAAAATGCCGTTTTTCGCTCCGGCCTCGATGGCCATGTTGGCAATGGTGAGTCGATCGTCCATGGTGAGTGACGATAAGCCGCTGCCGCCGAATTCCATTGATTGGTATAAGGCACCGTCAACCCCGATTTTACCGATGATGTGCAGAATGACATCTTTACCGCTAACACCTTCGGATAATTCATTGATGAGTTCAAAGCGAATGGCGCCGGGTACCTTGAACCAACATGTGCCGCTTGCCATGCCGGCTGCCATATCACTGGAGCCAACGCCGGTCGAGAAGGCGCCCAGCGCGCCGTAGGTACACGTATGACTGTCGGCACCAATGATACATTCTCCGGCCGCTACCATGCCTTTCTCCGGTAAAAGGGCATGTTCAATCCCCATATCACCGACATCGTAATAATGAGTCAAATCAAAACGGCGGGCAAATTGCCGACATGTTTTGCATTGTTGGGCGGCCTTGATATCTTTGTTAGGGACAAAATGATCCATAACCATCGTGACTTTATCTTTATCAAATACCGAGGCAAAACCGTATTTATCAAACTCCTTGATTGCCACCGGAGAGGTGATATCATTGCCCAAAACCAAGTCGAGTTTGGCACTGATCAGCTGACCGGGTTTTACTTCTTCCAAACCGGCATGATTGGCCAGAATTTTTTGGGTCATTGTCATTGACATGATTGATTACCTTCTTTCTGTTGAATGGCGCGGTTTAAAGCGCTGCATAATGCTTGCAGGGAAGCGGCAATGATATCATCGTGAATACCGACCCCCCACTGTTCTTTTTTGGTGCAATCAAGAATCTTGACATAAGCCACTGCTTTGGAAGTGGAGCCGCTGGTAAGCGCATGTTCACTGTAATACTGAATATCGAAGGTGCGATTCAGATGAGTGCGCAGCGCATTGGCCGCCGCATCCAGTCGACCGTTTCCTTCACCGTTGATCTGCATATCTGCTCCTTGATAAGCGATGTGTAACTTCGCAAACAGATGATCGGTGCGCTGAAAATGATAATCGATCAGTTTTACCGGTGTGTCAATGTTCATGAATTCTTTCATAAACAAGTCATAGATTTCATTGGGCAACAGTTCTTTATGCGCATGATCACTGACGGATTTCATATAATAGCCGACTTGTTCACGCATTTCCGGCGGTAAGATAATGCCGTAGCTTTCTTCCAATACATAATTGACACCGCCTTTGCCGGATTGCGAATTGATGCGAATCACATCGGTTTCGTATTCACGTCCGACATCCTTGGGATCAATCGGTAAGTAGGGAACATCCCAAATTTGCTTATGCTGATCCTCTCGCATTCGCATACCTTTGGCAATCGCATCTTGGTGCGAACCGCTGAATGCCGCAAAGACAAGTTTTCCGGCATAGGGCTGGCGCATCGATACGTTCATGCGAGTATTTTGTTCATAGACTTCCACCACATGAGGCATATCGTGAAAATTCAACTGCGGATCTACGCCCATCGCATATAAATTCATGGCTAAGGTGACGATATCGACATTACCGGTACGCTCACCATTGCCAAACAGCGTTCCTTCAATACGATCAGCTCCTGCTAATAAGCCCATTTCGCTGTCCGCAACACCGCAGCCCCGATCATTATGAGGATGCAGGGAAACGATGATAGCATCACGGCGGTTCATATGCTTACACATATACTCGATTTGTGAAGCGTAAACGTGAGGCATCGACATTTCCACCGTCACCGGCAAATTGATAATACATTTGTGTTCCACGGTCGGCTCCCAAACATCAATCACGGCATTACATACTTCCAAGGCATAGTCGACTTCGGTTCCGGTGAAACTTTCCGGTGAATATTCAAACGTATAATCTGCGCCGCATTCTTCACTCAACTGTTTTAGCAACTTTGCACCAGCTATAGCAATCTGTTTGATTTCTTCTTTGTCTTTTTTAAAAACCTGTTCCCGTTGGGCTTTGCTGGTGGAATTATAAACATGAACGATAGCGTTCTTGCATCCTTCCAAGGCCGCAAAGGTTTTGCGAATGATGTGTTCTCTGGCTTGCGTCAGCACTTGTACTGTTACATCATCGGGAATCAAATTCTGCTCGATCAAGGTACGTAAAAAGGTATATTCTGTTTCACTCGCAGCCGGGAAACCGATTTCGATTTCTTTAAAACCAATCTCAACCAGTAATTGAAAGAAACACAGTTTTTCTTCTAAACTCATCGGGACGATCAGACTTTGATTGCCGTCACGCAAATCAACGCTGCACCAGATCGGGGCATGATCGACATATTCCTTTTTGGTCCATTCACGACAATCTTCGGGGGGCATAAAATAACCCCGCTGATACTTTTGGTATCCTTCCATTTTTTTTGTTCCTCCTTTTTGATAAATAAAAAAACTTTCGCTCCTCGAAGACGAAAGTTACAACACTCACGCGGTACCACTTCAATTTGGCAAAAGCCCACTTATCCCATGTTCCCATGGCTTTGATAACGTAAGCAGGACTTACGGCACAGCTTACTGACGGTTCAGCTGAACAACTAGCGGGTGAGTAGATTCATATCCCCCTCGCTGCTTTTCACCAACCAGCAGTTCTCTGGAAAGGGAACTATCAATCCTGTCCCGCATCAAGCGTTTTTATTGATTGTAATAAGAATACAAGTATTTTCAATAAATGTCAATTCTTTTCATCAAAATTATGAAAATTCATGGCGTTATCACAAACCTTGTTGTGCAATCCGCTGTGATAAATTATTTATATGATGTTTTAAGATGGGCATGAAGAATGCGGATATGTTCCAAATCCCGGTAAATCTTTTGACGTTTTTGATCGTTATGGTGCTTTAAAAACTTGGGAAGCGTTTTTTAGTATCATTCATTGTATCATAAAATAAGGAAAAGAATAAGGATAAGTTCCAAGGTCTCACTGCTGAGAATTAAAAAGGAAGTAAAAAGCCATTCTATTTCGCTTTCTTTGCGCATACGCTATGACTGAGGTTGATAGTGATGAAAAAAATACTTTGTTTCTTAATGACATGTTGCTTATGTTTGCCCACCTTACTCATACCGGTCACTGCCGCAGACAAAGAGGGGGAAACCGCTGAACCCGATAAGACGGGGGAAACTTCTGAAATTAATCTGGATTTGGCTGCGAGCGCCAAAGCGGCTTATCTGATGGAATACACTTCGGGCAAGGTCATCTATGCCAAAAATGAGCATGAAAAGCTGTATCCTGCGTCAATGACAAAGATGATGGGGCTATTATTAATATATGAGGCACTGCATGATGGTAAATTAACATGGGATGATGTGGTGACCACAAGCGAGCATGCTGCCAGTATGGGCGGCAGTCAGGTATTTCTGGAAGTGAATGAACAGATGAGTGTCCGCGATATGATCAAGAGTATCTGTATTGCCTCTGCCAATGATGCGATGGTGGCAATGGCAGAAAAGGTAGGGGGAACCCATGAAGGCTTTGTGAAAATGATGAATGACAAAGCACAGGAATTGAGTTTAAGTGATACCCACTTCGTCAATGCGACCGGTCTGCATGATCCCGAGCATTATACCAGTGCCTATGATATGGCGCTTATTGCCCAAGCGTTGATTCAGGAAGGTGGGAAAGAACTGTTGGAGATCACTTCCACTTATGATGCATATATTCGTGAAAACAGTGAGAATAAATTCTGGTTAGTCAATACCAATAAGCTGTTAAAACAATATCCTGGCGTGGATGGGTTAAAAACCGGTTTTACCCAAGAGGCAATGTCCTGCATCACTGTGACGGCACAAAAAAATAATCTGCGCTTGATCGGTGTGGTTATGGGAGAGCCGACTTCCAAACAGCGCAATGCGGAAATGAAAACGATGTTGGATTATGGCTTTTCACAGTTTGAACAGGGGATTTTATTTCCGGCCGGTACGGTTGTGGAAACCAAAACGATCGATAACGGAAAGCCCAATCAAGTGAATCTGATTACGAAAAGCGATCTGACTTATGTCTATCCTAAAGGCAGCGCACCAAAAGAAAAAGATCGTCAGATTGAAATCACGAAAAGTGAACTGCCATATTTACCGGGAGATGTGATCGGTAAGATCACTGTGACAATGGATGATGGGTATGTAGTGGAAGGGGAATTGAGCGTGGATGCCGCCGTACAACCGTTGGAATATTTTGATCTGTTAATGAAAAGCTTTAAGGAATTTCTCGTTTAATACAAGGAAAAGCGGATTACCGTAATAATGTTTCAGGAGATAATGGCGATAAAAAAAACAATCAAAGAAGATAAAGCGAACCAATTGCACAAAGATCAAGTTTCTTATGCAAAAGGAATGGCATTGATTTTTATTGTGCTGGCTTTTATCTTTATTTTCTACCTTGTATTTCTGTAAGGAATGCTGTAATTCACAATGGTAATCGCAATATCAAAGGCATGAAACTTAGCTGGAAAGTTAAAAACGGAAATAAAAAAGTTTAGGGTTCGCTAAGAATCAATATAAGATTCTATATCATTAAACTAAATTAAAAGGATTAAGATAAGACAAGTAAAGTTTGAGACTTGGAAATCTTAATCCTTTTTTGTTAAAGGGAGTTATGAATGCCAATCACCGGGATGATTTGGGTAGCGATAGCGTTTTGAAATGCCTGATCATGTTCGATAAACAGCATCGGCGGAGAAAAGGCGTGTATCAGTTGTTCAATTTGCATACGAATATAGATATCAATATCATTTAACGGCTCATCCCATATATAGAGATGCGCCTTTTGACTTAAACTGGATGCGATCAGTATTTTTTTCTTTTGTCCTTGTGATAGCTTCGTCAGATCCGGAATCGAAAGGTGACGGGGGAAATCCAATTTGTGCAATAATGTACGAAACAACGCTTCCTCAAAGTCTGACGCTTTGATATAATCGTGCAGAGAGCCATGTAAGTGGGAGGTATCCTGTGCCACATAGGAAATGCGCAAATCATTCGGTTTATGAATCGTTCCGGAATGTTCCATCGGTTCACCCATAATCAGTTTTAATAAACTGCTTTTACCGCTGCCGTTTTGACCGCTTAATAAAATGCGATCATTTTGGGTAAGGGTAAAGGAAAGCGGTTGACAAATGTTGCGTTTATCATAGCGAATCACAACCTTATCAACGTTAAGCAATATTTTTTTACGATGTGATAACGGCGTAATCTTTAAGTCTTGAACGATTTGGATGTCTTTTAACAGTTTCGCTTTTTCTTCAATCGCATTCTGTCTGCGCTTTTCCAACACTTTTGATCGCTTCATCATTTTGGCCGCTTGATGTCCCACGTATCCTTTATCGGCAGCACCGATTTTAGAAGCCTCGATGCGATCCGACCACTCTGCCGTGCGCCGTGATGCTTGACTCAATCGCTTTAAATCCTTTTTTAATCGCTCATTTTGAACTTGTTCAAAGTGCTGTTGTTGGTCAAAATGTTCCTTCCACAAGGAAAAATTACCGGCGCTGATCTGAACGCTGGAACGGTTTAATGCCAATATGTGATCCACACAGGCATCAAGTAAATCACGATCGTGGGAAACAAGCAAAAATCCTTTTTTCTTTTGCAGATAGGCGGACAATATTATACGGCCTTTGGCATCCAAATGATTGGTTGGCTCATCAATGAGATAACAATCTGCTTCTTTTAAAAACAGGACTGCCAGTAATATTTTAGATTGTTCTCCTTTGGATAAGATATCAAAACTGCGCCATAATACATCTTCCGATACTTCCAAGGCATTTAATTCACGGCGAATCTGCCATAGTGCGGCATTAGGACATAATTCCTCGATGATTGTGCTTGTGAACTGTTGGGGATCTTTCACCGTAAACGGATAGTATTCGCAATGCGGGGCACCGCTGATTCTCCCTTGATATTCATATTCTCCCGCTAACAGCCGCAATAATGTCGTTTTGCCTTTGCCGTTGCGACCGATGAGACCCAAACGCCATTCATCATCAAATTGTAAGCTGACATCTTCAAAAACCGGTTCACTGCCGTTGGGGTAGGTAAAAGTCAAATGGTCAATTCTAATCATTGCCATAGTCATCACTCCTTTTATGTTCGTCGTGATGTCTTATGCAATACGCAAAAGAAAAACCGCAAAAAGTTATTTACGGCTTACTGATTATGATAATCAAAAAAATCCCATTTTGGTAATACGCGGGTATGATAAGCGATGATAACTCTCCTGCACAGCGGATGCGTAGCGAAAAAAACATCCGACGATATGATATTTAGAATTTCAATGCAGGAAATTTCTTCATCTTTCCACCTCGCTTTATCGCTATGATTAGTTTACACTATCCAAACCAAGTTGTCAACGCCTCAAGTCGATCACATGATCGGATTCGTTGTTTACAAAGGAGGTCGTAGTAAAATGATCGATCAAATGTGTTTTCTTTTGCCTTCAGTAAAGTACAGTTTACAAGGGACTACACAAGGTAACGGTCTGACGGGCGCTG
>CAJUGR010000003.1:0-2817 GCA_910586285.1 uncultured Erysipelotrichaceae bacterium | reverse complement strand
TTGTCAGCAGCCCGTTTCACGGTCTGCGTGTAGTTCCTTGTAAAATGACCTAATCTATGTTTTTAATATCGTCATCCGTATTTATCATCCCTCGACATTTTGTGACAGGAATATGGATTTATGATTTTGATGGCGATTGTTTACGTTGATGGTGAAACAGAATATAGTAAGATTTATGAAGGAAAAGGAAAAAAATTAAAAAGGCGAAGAACTTTTTGTCTTTTTTTTATATGCTTTGTCGACAATCTGCATAGAAAAACAGAATCGTGCTAAGATGAAAAAGCGGAAAGGAATGGTTTTGATGAAACATCAAATGATCGGAAATACGCTGTATTTTTATTTTTTCGGTGATTTCGATAATCTGGCGGTTCAGAATTTGAAAGAGATCTGTATTGATCTGATTGATCAATGGCAACCGGCGGTAGTAAAAATGGATTTTGAGGAAGTGAGCTTTATTGACAGTACCGGCATCGGATTTGTGCTGGCACGTTATAAGCAACTGAGTAAAATGGGCAGTAAGCTGGTGATCTGTAATCTGTCCCGCACCAATCAGACACTATTCCATATGTCGGGCGTTTTTCAGATCATCTCCTATGAACGAAACGGGGTGAAAATATGAATGAGATGAAAATGCGTTTTTTAAGCCGGGTGGAAAATGAACCGTTTGCTCGTACAAGCATTGTGGCTTTTTTAATGCCGTTAAATCCCGGTATGGAAGAAGTGATGGAAATCAAAACGATGATTGCGGAAGCGGTGACCAATGCGATCATTCACGGCTATGACGGCAAGGATGACGGCTGGGTGGAAATTCATGTTCGCTATGAAGCGGATCATATGATCGATATTGTCGTGAAGGATGAAGGATGCGGGATTGAAGATATCTCATTGGCGATGCAGCCGCTATACACAACGAAGGCTCATCTGGAACGATCGGGCATGGGGATGACGATTATGAGTACTTTTGCGGATGATTTTCATGTGGTAAGCAGCGCGGGTAAGGGGTGCGTTGTGCATTTACGCAAACAGCTACATGGACAAACAACAAGCACTCACCAATGAGGAATTGATCGCACGGATCCATGCAGGTGATGAACAGGCAAAGGAACAATTTGTGACTCAAAATACACCGCTGATCTATGCGATCATCAAGCGTTTTCATAAACAGCGGGGAATGAATGATGATTTGTTTCAGATCGGTTGTATCGGTCTGATGAAGGCATTGAATCATTTTGATTTCCGTTATCAAGTTAAATTCTCTACGTATGCAGTTCCGATTATCATGGGAGAAATCAAACGATTTTTCCGCGATGACGGAAGTATGCGAATCTCCCGATCGTTAAAAGAAGGTTATCTGACGATGGTAAAGGCCAAGGAGGAACTATTGCAGGAATTGGGGCGGGAGCCAACCTATGGGGAAATTGCTGAGCGTTTACAGTTGGAAGTCAGCGATGTGATCTTGGCCTTTGAGGCCAATCAGTTTGTGTATTCGCTGGATGAAACCATCTATGAAAATGACGGTTCACCGATTCGTTTAGAGGATAAGGTGGCGCAACACAAAGAACGTGATTTGGTAATGGAATTGGCATTAAAAAAAGAGATGAAACAGTTGGATGAACGTGAGCGGTTATTGCTTTATTATCGCTATGAAAAAGGCATGAAACAAGAAGATATCGCACAGCGTTTGGGCGTATCACAGGTTCAGGTATCACGGTTAGAAAAGAAAATTCTGGCCAAATTGAAAACAAGATTGGTGGAAGGATGAGCAGGGAGTGGACTTCATTCCTTGTTTTTTTGTGTCACTTTGTTATGAAACGATATGAATTGTAAAAATCATAAATTGATTTTTACTCAAAAATAATAAGAGCATTGATACCGAGTCCGGGGATATCATTCTTTATCAAGGTCTTTCGTTTGTGATCAATCACGATCAGAATTATCGGGATCTTACAAGCTTGGGAAAGCGGGGGCGCGTTTCCCAATAGGAATGAAAAAGGTGCTTGGCACTGGTGATGTTACCATGGTGCTTTCGTTGAATTAAAAATGATATAAGTGTAACAAAGGCGAAAGGCAGTAATGATAAAAAAGGATGCTGTCTGTTTTGATCGGTAAACTTTTTCCTGTTTGTGACGATGAAGAATTAAAATATCGAGTATTTTCTTTGATTATGTGTCTTTTTCCTGATCTGTGATGAATCCATGTTTGCGTAAATATTTACCGTTATGCTATAATAAATAAAAATACAGTGGGGAATGCATGCAGCGGCAAACAAAGGGAGCGGTGAACGCGATGGCATTAGAAAACCTGTATCAATGTACAAAGGATGAACTGACGGATTTACCACAGCGATTGGCAGATGTGTTTCTGGATAATCCGTTGTTTTTGATCGCATTTCCCAAGGAAGCAACACGCCGTGAATGCTTGGTCTATTTTTTTGAGCAGTATTTGACGGCCATTGCGCCGGATTCGATGTTTTTGGCTGACAGTAAAGAATTGAATACCATCATGATCGTTTGTGATTCCCGCCGCTATGAACATCGTCGCTATTTACAACGTCTGGCGAAAATGAACTTGAAATTTGTTCACTTTATTCCGCTTTTGGGAATAAGCCATTGTTTTTCTTTGATTCGCAACTGGGATATATTTTCCAGTCGATGGCTGAAAGACTTTGAACGGGATAAATTTTTTCATTTGGATATGATCTTCACCCGTAAAGAGCTGTGGGGGCAGGGAAGGGGCGAAGCGATGATTCGGGAATTATTGGATGAAGGCGATATTATGGATATGGATATCAGTGTTTTAAAGCAGGTAGTGATAAGC
>CAJUGR010000002.1 GCA_910586285.1 uncultured Erysipelotrichaceae bacterium | reverse complement strand
TTCTACTTATTTTTATGTGCTTTTTGAAGTGGAATTTAACTTTTCACTTCAGGAACTTCAGCAAACTTATTGTTGGTTTACAATAGATGAGTTACAAAAGGACTAAACAAAAAGCAAGTGGTACGCTATACTTAAATTACCACATAAAAGAAAGGAGACCTCTTGCATGAATAGTATAACTCAAAACATGCGCTTTCGTCTATCTATTGTCAAATCTTTTTATCGTGTCGGTGCCACTAAGACGGCCATTCGTTACAAAACCACTCGCCAATTTGTTTACTTCTGAAAGCTTATGCCTATAATATTACACCACTTTTAAATCTTTGTGGATTATATGTCATCATAACTAGCAACTCCCATTGGGAGTATAGTATATTCTCTAAAAGCACTTCATTTTGGGAGTTTTCACTTTGTCATACACTTCTTATTATTGGCATGAATTACGATATAAGGTATTTATACATATATGAAATTCTTTACCACAGCGTCAAGTGGTGAATTCAATTTTTTAGGGAAATAGGGAAATAATATTGTATGATAAAATGAAAATAATGACAACGAATTAAAAGTAGCAAGATGATTGCATTGGTAAAAATTAAATCCGATCATTGAGAACTCTTATGGAAATACAACAGCGTTTTTTTATAAAATGACAAAAGATTATAATGATGAAATGGATGATATGTGAAATTACCATTACGAATATTTTGATGCTTATTTTACATTACAGAACCAGAGCAAACAGCATAACTCATATATTGACAAGTTGCTTGTGGAATTTGCCATGATCAATCCATACTCCTACATCAATGTTCTTGCTCACATGTAAGGCGGTAGTTAATTATGAATCCCTATATCCATAATTTTATTATCATTGTTATTATTCATCAATTTTTTCTTTCAATTTTTCAATGCACCAGTTAGCCCATTTAATTTCATTTTGATAATACATAAAGCCATAGGTCATCGTCATGCCCCAGTAAAAGGATGCGTCTTCGCTTTGAAACTGTTCTTCATACCCGGGTATGTTGCGCGTATCCTCATTCATGGAAGTGATAATCGCATTGCATTCCGCAATGTATTTTTCCAACAGTCGCATAGTTGAACCCAGATCGATATTACCGGAAAAGAAGATTTTGATTAACAGCGGGTTTTTATATTTCATGATTTCCGTCAAATCCGCATCACCCAACCAACGGGTTAATTCAATCCTGCCTTCATCGGTGATCGAAAACACCTTACGATTCGGTTTGCCTTCTTGTACTTCAATGTGACATTCTACCCAGTGATGATTCATAATGACATTTAATTCCTTATATACTTGTGAGGTCTGTGCGTGCCAGAAAAAGGAAATCGGTTTTTGAAGCCACCGATCAATATCATATCCGGTCATATCCTTATAATTTAGCAACCCTAAAATCGTATGTTTTAATGGCATAGGATGTCCTCTTCTTTCATTGTTCTCCATAAATAAAATACTACAAATTTTGTTTTTTTTCAAGCAATTTACGCCATTTCTTACTTCATGTGGCGTTACCGGTGGATAGAAAGAAGACATCAATTCCGTTTTACAGTCTGTCGCTCACCCTCAATAACGAAAACCTTGAAATATTGTTGAATTGATCCAACTGACAGTAACATAGACCCCCTCATTTCAAGTCAGTATCCATACAAAGCGCATAAAAAGCCGATGTTCTGTGGTGATTCACGTTCATCGACTTTGCATTTTTTGTTTAGCTCTTTGTTAATGATACTAGGAATATTTTCATTATGATAAACTTTTTTATTAAAACTTAACTACAAGTACGATTTTTCTATATAGTACTAAATATCCTGAAATACAACAAATTGAGATCACTGCAATATTTCTTTTTGAATAACTTCCTCAATCTTATAATATCCAAGTGTTGTGTTTTCTGCACAACGGTTATAAGCTGGATGTAGAAATCAGTTTACTTTCCCCCGGCCACTTTTGCGGGATACCATTTTTGAAACCACACGGTAAAGATTCCCATGAAGACAGGCACTACGGAATTGATCAATCCGACAAAGCTGCTTAATGAGGTTTGCATCAGATACCAAGTAAAAACAGATGTAAACAGATAAAGAATCCCCCAAAGCATCGTCAAGATGCGGTTTGTCTTTAAAAACAAAGAGTTTTGTAGGGCATCCGCGCCGCCGTAACTATTCATGGAATAATTCGCGGTAAGTGATATTTTACCAAAGCATGAGATAAGCCACATCAATGCAAAGAAAAGATACGATAGCGGCAACGCCCATACTTCGGGAGCGCCTACCAATATTGCCACCGCAAAACCTGTCACAAAACCATTGCTTATCACATCATAGATCGTCTTTTTATTTCGATAAAAGATAAGGGAAACCAGCGCACAAACACTGACAGTAACAAGACACCCTATCTGTTTATGGATCGCAGGGGCTACCCATAAAACAATCCATGGGATCAACATAATTTTCATATTGGTTTCTTTTTGATTGGAAGCTGCAGGTACTTGTTGCTGGCGCGGTCGGGAACCACCAAAATAAGTATCCCATTCCAGCATTAAGGTGAAGTCTCCTTTTACTCGATAAAGCCCTTGCATCATCGCTTCATCGCCGCGAATCTCTCCGGTCGAAATTGCACGCCATACCGTGACCGGTGTTTCGATCGTTGTGGTTGGCTTCAAACTTCCGTCTGTATAGACATGACTGCCATCTTTCCCTAATCGGATTTGATAGGTTTCCTCCACATCGGTGTAGTGCATTTCCAACACAATATCTTTACCGGGATAGTTCTCTTTACGATAAAGGGCAGCCATCTGTCTGGTAAAAACAAGTGTATCGGATGCTCTTTTCGCTGCCGTTCCGTTTATTCCTGACATTGCTTCATCCTTATCGATACCCCAGCTTGCATCTGCGCAGGCTTCAAAGGTTTCCCTTGGCAACAGCAGCTGATGAAGATATTCTTGTGTTTTTCCGGTAATGCCACCGCTTATATACTCTTGTCCCGCTTGTTTTACGTATGATAAATATTCGTTGGTACGCCCGGACAATTCTGGAACACGAAACAATTCCCCTTGCCCACAGAAAATCGTTGTATAGTTATTCGGTCCGCAAATATGATCAAAAAGGCTGTACACGCCATCATAGTTTCCTTCTGCCGTATAAAAACCACAGGTGGAAATGACTACCGTTCGCTTTCCGCTCATATCGTATCGAGAGGGATGGTATCCGTTTCCGACCTGTCCCTCTTTTTCTTCCATAAACGGAAGCATCATGGGAAGCTGGCGATCAATCAGATTCTTCAGTGAACCCGGTACGGTAAAATAATAAAGCGGAAAACTCCATATCGTTATATCAGCCCAAAGCAAATATTGAATAACCTGTGACATATCATCCTGAATGCAGCATTGCCCGGGCGTGCGGTTCCAACATGAAAAGCAACCAAGACAAGGTTTTATATCCATGCGATACACTGGAAGTTCTTGGATTTGGAGATCCCTTTCTTCCTTCCTTAACCCCTCCAAAAATGCTGCAGTAAGCCGATAAGTATTGCTTTTCGCTCCTTTTGGACTGCCGTTTATCACTAAAACATTCATCAAAGTTCCCCTTTCAGCCGCCGTATGCAATCCTGCGCCCATTCAATTTGCATCTGCATATTTCGTCTTCCATATTCCACCGTCATCTGCCAATAGCAGACTTTCTCCCTCTGATCAATCATATTGCCATAAGTCTCAATATATTGCGGTGTAGAATTCAAACTCTTTAGAAATAATTCACAGCTTTCCTTTACACTTTCAAAGTAACGAATGTTTTCTTCAACGGTTCTTTCCCCAAGAAAAAAGACCTTCATTAAAATCGGAGTTTTACTGCGAAGTCCCAAGTCATCATCCGCAAGCCATCTCAACAGTTCTTTTCTACCTGATTCCGTAATCGCGAAAACATTCTTATCCGGTTTACCGCTTTGTGGTACTACTGTTTTACTGACCCAATCTTTTTTTTCGAGTCCTTGTAATTCCCGATAAATCTGACTGGTTTTTGCATCCCAGAAAAAATTTAACGAATCACGAAATACCTCCATAAGTTCATATCCGGTCATATCTTGATAATTTAACAAACCTAAAATTCCATGTTTTAGCATCCTTGTACCCTCCTAAATCCATTGCAATGTGTCTTTATTATATTCAACATGTTGAATATAGTCAATAATAAAATTATAATTTTATTTTAATTTTTCATTCCATTACATCAAACCTACTTTCTTTTGATTGCTTCTGTTCAAAATAGCAAACCGGCTTAAGCAACGATAGAACCAACACCCCTTCAACGAAAAAAGCACATAGATTGTTATTCTATGCGCTCTGATTTATAGCTTTTTGTTTCTTTTTCATCTTTTCAGCCTAAATTGATAACAGCGAATAAATAAGGATTACTTATCCCGTGTTATTTGGCTTTTCATTCACAGTTGTGCCAGAATGATCATGCCTAATGGTTTAAAAATATTTTCTGTAATATACTCTCCATAGCTTTTTTCACTGATAGCTTCCATAATGAGTCCTTATAATCCGTAAAGCATAAGGCAGGCCCCGAATATAGGAAACTTTTTTCATCATTCCCCTTATTATTTCTTATGGCAAGTGCCGTTCATATTGGCCTGAAAGAATTCATTAAATTCCTTTAAATAGACTTCTATTCCGACCTGCTTTGCATATGCTTTCTGTGCTTCAAGATCATAGGAAATGCCATTTGCCATATAGCCGTTGATCGAATCTTCATCATAAAGCAAGGTAATGGTTCCACTCTCTGATTCACAAACAAATTGATCGGAAGTTTGAAATTGATAATAGATGAAACCACCCGCACATACTAATAGCACCACCACGACACCGCCGATGATCATAAGTATTTTTTTCATAATTTTTCTCTCCTTCTCTTTCATATTATCATAATTGGATTTAAAAGTATACTCACGCGTGTTTCAGCGATCATTGTTATTTTTCAAAAAGTGATGATTTTTTTCGATCGTTGTTTTATTCGAATGATTTTTCATGTAAAATATAGATGAGGTTATTATGGCACAGACGAAAAAGAAAACCACAGCGCGGACAAAGCGCAGGAAACCAAAATATACGAAACAGGCGCAGCGCCTGCAGAAAGAAGCAATATTTTCCGCAGTATTACTTGTGATTGCGGTAATTTTCATCGTGCGTTTTCATTCCTCGCCGCAACATTATCAACTGGTGATTTTTTATCCCGATCAAGAAACAGTGACGGTGCGCTATGATACAAATTTTAAAAACGCGAAGCGCGAAATGCAGAAACAGATTGATGATGATAACGGTAATCCCGCGATTTTAGATGAACAGGGAAATATCTTGGCGATTCGCTATGGTGTCGTGAATTTTCGCACCAAAACCTGTGGCGAAAATACGACTTATCGCGAAGAAATCAGTGGAAATGACGGTTATACCAATGGCTGTTACGGCGCTGACGGTGCTTATTTGGAAACTGATGATCGTGGGGAAGAAGTACGTTTTCGCTTAAGCGGCGTTACCGGTTGGGTCAAGCGCAGCGATGTCGAGATTTTTAATATTTACGACAGTGAAAAGGTTCAAACTATCAGTCATTATATGCTCAAAGATCATTCACTAATCCATTATGGCACTACCGATATTACAAAAAAGGACTATGCCTTCACTCTCAATATCGGAACTGCGGATGTCGATATGGGTAAGGATCGCTTATACAGTTATGACGGTCATTACTTCTATCATGAATATACTCAAATGATTGATGATTTGCGCAACGATACTTATCAGCACAGTCTCAATGCCAAAGCACCACACTACAATTATTATCAATTCTTATCCCACCGGGCAAAAACATCTTATGTATCAAAAGAAATTAATCGGTATATCTCATCCTACCTCGGATTTCTCCAAAAACCAACGCAATTCCCTTGTGCAGAAACGAACAGTCAGCTTTATGAGGAAGGATATTCATTTATCGAAGCCCAAAATACTTATGGGGTAAATGCGTTAATGATGTTGGCATTAGCCATCAATGAAAGCAATTACGGTCGCAGTGAAATTGCGATTACAAAAAATAATCTGTTTGGCCATGCGGCTTATGACTATGCGCCGAATGAAAATGCCAGCGGTTATAAGGATATAGCAGCCGGTATCGCTGCCCATGCATCGATCTTTTTGAATCGCGGCTATATGAATCCTTGTGATCAAAGTGATCCGGATAGTAACCCCGGACCCAATACATGCTATACCAATGAAGCAAGTCGTTATCGCGGCGGTTATTTCGGTGATAAGGGCAGTGGTATGAATGTGAAGTATGCCTCAGATCCGTATTGGGGAGAAAAGGCCGCACAATATTATCGTAATATGGATGCGGTACTTGGCGGTAAAGATGAGACGCGCTATACGATCAAGGTATTACAAAAACAGCTGAAAACACCGTTATATTCGCAGCCGGATACCGCCAGTAAAATTCTCTTTTATACTCCGCCGGCAGAACAATATGCCATGGTGATTGTCGGAGAGGTACAAGGAGAAGAGGTTGATAATAATTCGACTTGGTATAAGGTACAAAGTGATGGTGTTCTGAACAACGCTCGCAATATGCTTGTAGTAGAGCCGGATCATTATAATCATCACAATGATATCGTCTATATTCCGGCCGCCTATTTTCACTAAAAAACCCATCTTCTGCACTGATATTCATGCCGGATGGGTTTTTATTATGCTTCTTTTTGACTCAGTATTTTCATAAATTCATCACCGGTGATCGTTTCTCTTTCATAAAGATACTTCGCCAGTTCGTGTAATTGATCTTTGTTTTCTTCCAAAATCGCTCTTGCTTTTTCATGTGCCTCTTTAATCATTCGCATTACCGCATCATCCACTTTGGCCGCAGTATCATCAGAGCACATTAAGGAAGTATCCTGACTTAGATATTGGTTACTGACGGTTTCTAACGCCACCATACCAAATTCCTCGCTCATTCCCAAGCGTGTAATCATCGCCCGAGCGATTCGCGTTGCCTGTTCAATATCATTGGATGCACCACTGGTGATACTGTGGAATATCAATTCTTCTGCCGCTCGACCGCCGCAGAATGTCACGATTTTTTCAAAGCCCTCATCTTTTGTCATCAAATTGCTTTCCTGTTCTTCCACCTGCATCGTATACCCAAGGGCACCCGAAGTCCGAGGAATAATAGTAATTTTATGTACCGGCGCAGTATTTTTCAGTTTTGCGGCCACAAGGGCGTGTCCGATTTCATGATAGGAGACAATCAGTTTTTCGCGCGTGGAAATAACCGCTCCTTTGCGTTGATAACCGGCAATAACCGTTTCTACCGCTTCATCAAAATCGGTTTGTGATACCACGCTGCGATTATCCTTTACAGCTAATAATGCGGCTTCATTCACAATGTTTGCCAATTCGGCACCACTGGCTCCCGCTGTTGCACGGGCGATCGCATTAAAATCAATATTGGTTCCGACCTTAACATTCTTGGCGTGTACTTTTAAGATTTCTTCTCTTCCCTTTAAATCAGGAAGTTCAACCGGTATTCGGCGATCAAAACGTCCCGGACGAAGCAATGCCGCATCCAGCGATTCCGGGCGATTGGTAGCGGCCAAAATCACCACGCCTTTCGAACCGTCAAAGCCATCCATTTCCGCCAACAGTTGATTTAATGTCTGTTCACGTTCATCATTTCCGCCGATCCCACCGCCATCACGCTTTTTACCAATCGTGTCAATCTCATCGATAAAAACGATACAGGGCGCTTTTTCTCTTGCTTGTTTAAATAAATCACGAACTCTTGCCGCTCCGCGACCGACAAACATTTCCACAAATTCAGAGCCGGAAATGGAGAAGAATGGTACTCCTGCTTCCCCGGCAACGGCTTTTGCCAATAATGTTTTACCGGTACCCGGCGGCCCGACAAGCAGTGCCCCTTTTGGCATCTGAGCCCCGATCTTTTCATATTTTTTCGGATTCTTCAGAAAATCCACCATCTCCAACAATGCTTCTTTGGCCTCATCCTGACCGGCCACATCACTGAAACGCTTACCGCTTTGGGCTTCCACGTAGACTTGCGCATTGGCTTTTCCAAAATTTCCGAAACCGCCCCCGCCACCAAATGTCATGCCGTCATTTCCCATCTTCTTCTGTAACCGTTTAAATAGCAAATTACCCAAGCCCCAAAATATCAATACCGGCAATAAAAAGGTCACAAGTAAACTCACAAACGGATTGATTTCCTGAGGATAAATTCGACTGTATTTAACCTCGGCTTCATTTAATTGTTCGGTAAGATTGGGATCCTGCATATTTCCGGTCACATATTGCTTATGCTTTTCATCCTGCTTCAAGGTATATGTTATGACTTCATTTTCCACCTGTACTTCATCAATTTTTTTACCGATCAGTGCCGTTTGAAATTCATTATAGGTTACTTCCTCTTGCCGACTAAGCAATAAATCGGATAAAAATCTGTTTAACAAAAGAATCACAATCATAATTGAAAGATAATATAGATATAACGGCCTCTTTTTCTTATTCATTTCTATCACTCCTCATTGATATTTTGCAATACGATTCATCAGCAAGCAAAACCTATCGTTGCATTTATTTTTCTATTAAGATTACTGCAATTTTAGTATGGTATATTTTCAGCTCTTATTTACAGAGTATTTGATCACTGTTTTTGATCTGAAATTCATCACTTTACCGTTGTCTTGCGTATACTATATGCTCATTTTGTCTCTTTTTCAAGTAGATAATTAAAATTCTTTTATCCTCTATATCTATAAATTGTGTGATTTTAATTGCAGTCGAAGTCCAATTTTGCCACTTAATCCGCGTTTTTTAATTTCGACTTGAATTCGCGCCAAAAATATTGATAATTTTTTTATTCTCGGATAGAATAATAGTGTTGATGAGCAACGTGGCCTACTGATCTTCCCCCACCCACATTCGTAGGTCACGGTATCTCCCTGATATGCGCATCAACGAAAAGTGGCTTGCTTATGCAGGTCGCTTTTTATTATATTTCCGCCGGGAGCTTGTATCTCATTACCATGATTACACCGCCTCGCCTTTTTAGGTCGTTTTTTATCGGATAGATTTTAACTTATTATGAAATACAGAATATTTTCACTTCACTATCTATACTCATAAAGAGTTTAATTTCGGAAAGATGAAATAGTATGAAACCTTACATGGATGAAAATGATTTAATTTTTTATTAAGCAAAAACGATATTAATCATTATCAGTCATGATTACTCATGTTATTAGCTTCTTGTCTTCAAAATGAAGAAAGAAACATATTTTCTTTATAAAATATTCTATGACAATAATGATAAAACTGGTATATAAACATTTTCTTATGCCAATTCGCAACATAAGTAAGTGAAATTTCTCTGTCGATTATGTTAGATAAACCTTTGTGTTTCAGCTTTCGCGTCTACTTCTTTCGTTAAACGTTTTTTATTTTTTTCTTGCTTCCAGTAATCGGGTCTGCTCTAAAATTTCAATCACGACTGCAAGCCAATTACGATTTTTCGGCATCGTCATTGTAATTTTTTGATGGGCATAACGAATCTGCGCTTCACGACAAATTGTTGTCATCATTTCAAACAGCTTGACCCCGTCAATTTGATTTGACCATGCTTGGGTAAAGACCAGCTTAATTTGCTGCGGAAACTCTTTAAAGTCCTCGACATGCGGTTCGTTGATCAAAATATCCAATCGCTTTTTTTCAAATAATAATTGTACAGAATGAGGTAATCGTCCGTAATTATCTTGAATTTCTTCTATAAAGGTAAGTAACTGTTCCTTAGTGGCAATATTTTCAATTTGTTGGTACAATTTAATTTTCTCATAATCCTGTGGGGCAAATTGCGCCGGTATATACGCATCCACCTTGGTATTGGCTTTCTTTGGCAATGGCTTTGTCTGCGCCTTTGCTGCTGTATCTTCCACTTTTGTACTGCCTTTGCGCTGCGCTATGGCCTCATTTAGCATTTCAATGTACATATCAATACCCACAGTATCAATAAATCCGGCCTGTTGCGGTCCTAACATATCACCGGCGCCGCGAATTGACAAGTCACGCATGGCAATTTTATAACCGCTGCCTAATTGGGCAAATTCTTTGATAGATTTTAATCGTTTCATCGCCACTTCACTTAGTTGTTTATCGGGAGAATACATCAAATAAGCATAGGCCAAACGATCACTGCGGCCGACTCGTCCTTTAATCTGATATAATTGTGCCAAGCCAAAGCGATCTGCCTGATCAATGATGATCGTATTGGCATTAGGAATATCAATTCCGGTTTCAATAATGGTTGTACAAACCAACACTTGATATTCATTTTCGGTAAAACGTATCATCACATCTTCAATCTCTTCACGATTCATTTTACCGTGTGCCACAGCGATTTCCGTATCCGGCAGTGCCTCTCGCAGCTGTGCTGCGACCTGATAAATTTCATTTACATTGTTAAATAAATAAAATATCTGACCACCGCGTGCCAATTCTCTTTGAATGATCTCTTTCACCATACCGAAATTCTTTTCGATCACATAGGTTTGTACCGGCAATCGATTTAACGGGGGTGTTTCCAGTTGTGATAATGATCGAACTCCAATCAATGACATCTGTAAGGTACGCGGTATGGGTGTCGCACTCATGGACAATACATCAATTTCCGCTCGCATTTCTTTGATTTTTTCCTTATGCTCCACCCCGAAACGCTGCTCCTCATCGATGACCAAAAAGCCGAGATCATGAAAGTGAATATCTTTCGATAAAATACGATGAGTCCCGATTAAAATATCAATTTTTCCTTCTTTTAATTCTTTTTTTATTTGATTGACAGCGGCCGGGGGCACAAAACGATTCAACACGGCAATATTGACCGGGTAATTTGCAAAGCGCTCTTGAAATGTTCGATAATGCTGAAGGGACAATATGGTAGTCGGACACAGGAATGCCACTTGTTTTTGATCCATGATGGCCTTAAAAGCTGCCCGGATGGCAACCTCGGTTTTTCCGAATCCGACATCTCCACATAAAAGGCGATCCATCGGCTTAGAAGCTTCCATATCCTGCTTGATTTCCGCAATAGCTTGTTTTTGATCTTGAGTTAACTCATAGTTAAAATCATCTTCAAATTGCTTTTGAAACGGCGTATCTTTGGAATAAGCAAAACCGATTCGTTCTTCCCGTAATGAATATAAAGAAATTAAACGCTCGGCCAATTCCGCAATTTTGCCGCTGACCTTCTGTTTGGTTTTTTCCCATTCTCCGCTGCCCAGTTGATTTAATTTCGGCACCGCGCCTTCCTTTGACATAAATTTGCGAATGAAGCGGAATTGTTCCAACGGCACGAATAACACGTCATTGCCTTTATACGCAATGTTCAAAAAATCCTTATGTACCCCGTCAACCTCTTTATTGACGATTCCCATATATTGCCCGACACCGTACTGGTGATGAACCACATAATCTCCCGGTGTCAATTCCAAATAATCATGTAATACCTCTGCTTCTTTAAACTTATTCGCAAAACGCATCGTCCGCTCTTTTGTATGAAATAATTCCTTGGAAGTATAAACACTGATTTTTTCCTCAGTGCAGACAAAGCCTTCTTTTAGTGTACCTTCAATAACGGAAATGCCCTTTGGCAGGTTATCCATGTTATCCATCACTGTATAAGCAGTCCCATGCTCATTAAAATAATCACAGACTATGCGTATTTCTTTTTTGGTTAAGCTTAACAGCACATCATAATTTTGGGCTTCTTTGATCAACTGTTCCATAATTTGTGTAAAATGATAATCTTGTACAGTGTGCGTTAAAATGTTTGCGGACTCATTGTGATTAAAATCCGCAAACATACCAATCATTAGATGATCCCTCCGCATGACTTCCTGGAACGGATCCGCAAAGAGTGAGAACTTTGCCAACGCCAAGCCTTCCTGACTCATTTCCTGTATATACTGAATGTTTTCCTCTTGGATATGATGAATTGACTGACGAATTTCTTCTTCACTGGAAAAGATGACGTACGGATGATTTATATAGTCAAGTAAGGTTGCGTGCTGCGGCAATAAAGAGAAGTATTTATACAGATTGCCAAAGGAGCGATGATGACGCAGATCTTCCAATTCCTGTTCAATGGTTACGCGCAGCGTGGTTACATGACCTTGATTTTTTGCCTTGGTCATTCCCTTTTCACATTCCTTGGCAATGATGTCTAATTCTTCCGCAGAAAATAAATATTCACTGGCCGGGATAATATCCACTGCCTCTTTGATTTCTACCGTTCGCTGACTTGAAATATCAAAAAAACGGATGCTTTCAATCTCATTATCAAAGAATTCAATGCGAACAGGCAAATCATAATTGATGGAATATACATCGATGATTCCGCCGCGTGATGCAAAACAAAGCGGTTGATCAACACGTGATACCGGATCATAACCCGCTTCTAAAAGTTTCTTTTTTAATTGATCCAGCGGAAATTCTTCATTAACACGCAAGTGAATGGTGTGCTTTTGAAACTGTTTTGGGTCACAGAGATAGCGCAGCATACCGGCACTATGAGTAATACAGATCATCGCTGTTCCGTTTTGTAAGGCCGCTAAGGTTTCCATCTGCGCTGCCCGCATTTCCGGGGAACGAGCGATTGTCTCCATTCGCAGTGATTCTTCCACACCAAAAAGCAGCACCGGCGCATTTACCATGGGGGTCAATCGATCGGCTAAGCGCTGTGCTGTATATAAATTTGATTTTACAATGACGATAGGCTGAGGTTTTTTTTGAAAGGATGCCGCAATGATCAGCGCTTCTTCAATTAAAGATAAATTGCCGAATTTCGCACTGTGATCCAAAAAATGTTTGATCGCCGGATTATCATATAAGCGTTTTAATATTTCCATCATTTCATCCTCTGATTAAAACGATTCATTGTATCCATAAAGGAATGAGTGATACTGTAAATCGCCGCATCCTTCGCCAAACATATCGCTTGATGATGAATTGGCGCTTCTTCCTTACTGAATGTCCCCAATACCCAATCCACCATATCGCGTGTCGGATCCTTTCCAATCCCGACCCGAATACGATTCCATTGTTCACTGCCCACATGCGCAATGATATTTTTTACTCCGTTTTGACCGCCGGAACTGCCTTTTTCACGCAGTCGTATTTTTCCGACCGGGATATCCTTATCATCATAAATAACTAAAAGATCTGATAAAGAGAGATGATAGAAACGCATTGCGGCTCCCACTGCCTCTCCCGACAGATTCATAAAGGTTTGCGGTTTCATACACATCACCTTTTCTCCTTGGAACTGAGTCGTAGCGATTAATGCTTGAAATTTTTGCTGTGTGATATTAATGCAAAGCTCCTTTGCAATTTCATCCATTACCTGAAAGCCCGTGTTATGGCGCGTATTTTCATATTTTGCGCCGGGATTCCCCAATCCGACTATCAATTTCATCCTCTCACCGCCCTTATCTTTTCCTTTTCAACCGGCTTTTTCGATACCGTAATTTACGCTCTTTTGCTTTTTCCTTTTCTTTTACTTCATCTTTTACCATTCTTTCTTTAATCAAAGAAAGTTCTGTCAATTTATCATATAGTTTCTCCGGATATTCCTGCCAATATTCATAAATATAGCTTTCATAACCAAATAATGCATTATGACAATGGTCAAATACTTTTTTCAAAACCATTTCTGCTTTTTTCTGATCGTTGGATCGATATAAAACCAGTTTATGTCCCTTTTTATCATAGGCGCAGACTTCAAAACAGCGTTTCACTTTATGTAATACTTCTTTTTGATAAATCCAGATAATTTCATCATAATCATAAACTCGCCATGTCCAGCGCTCCCGTTGATATAATAAATGATTTCCGATTTTTAATGGTTCATATGATTCCGCTTTTTTGTAATCGTCATCCATGATCTCTTTGAGTGACTGTGATAATTGATCAATATCATTATCCAGTGTTTTTAAACAAATTCCGCTGAAATATAAAATCATGCAAAGCACTAGTACCAACGCAATCAATATCCATAAAATTAAGAGGATCCATAAGCTGGAAGTCGTGATCGAATCAATTTGGTCAATGACGATGGCATACGGACTTAACACTGTCAATAAATCCGCTTCGGTTTGAATCTTTTCATCATAACCTTTAAAGTAATCCAACGCATAGGTTAATTCTTCCTTTTGTAGTTTTTTAAAGCCGCCTTTGATCATAATCGGTTCAGGATAAGTTTTGTTTTCACTGCCGATCGAATTATAAAAGGCGTTTTCCATTTCATCTAAAGTAGCAACAATTTTTCCATGTGCAATGACAGTGAGAAATTGTTCTCCACGTTCGGTTGGCATTAAATAATAAACGGTTTGATTTTCCATTTGTGATTCTTTCATATTTCCGTATTGTGCATAAGAACCGGTAATCATAATAATTTCTTTTTTAAAATAAGCATGATCCAATGCTTCCACTGCCTTTTGTTCAAATAAATATGGCTCATAGTTTTCAAAGTCTTTGGTTCCCTCCAACAGCGATGCGATGCTGTTGCCCCATGTTAATGCACTGCATAAAAGAACAGCAATTAAAATCAGGCAAAAAATGCCGATCTTTTTCATGATTATTTTTTTTCCGTCTTGATACAATGTATTCATTTTACCACCAGCCAATTTCTTTCTAAGTTTATCATTTTTTCCGTAAAAAGAAAACTGTCATTTGACAGTTTTACTTAATCAACTTCTTTTCCCGGATTATAGACAATTTTAATTCGTCTTTCTCTTCCTTCGCCTTCACTGAATGTGGATACTCCCGCCATATTCGTTAAGCAATTATGTATAACCTTTCGCTCATCTGAAGGCATCGGATCCAAAGTAACATCTACCTTGGTGCGGCGAACACTTTTGGCAGCCCGCAAAGCAATAGAACGCAATTTACGATAGCGATCTTCCTTATAACCGTTGATATCTGCCATAACACCAATGCGCTTTTTAAATTCTCCGGAAACGGCAGCGCGTAACACAGCATTCAGTGACTGCAATGTCTGGCCGTTTTTACCAATCATTATGGCATTATTTTGCGTATCCAAATCAACGTGGTAGTATCCGTCATGATCACGGGTAATTTCCATATAAGACTCCATTTCGATATGATCGAAATATGATTGTAGATAACCACGAATAAAATCCTCAACATCCTGTTCACAGTAGATTTCTGCGCTCACTTCTTTTCCGATTCCCAAAAAACCTGCTTTTTCTTCTTTGATTTCATATGTGAGATCGTTTACTTCACAATGCTTATCGGTAGCGGCTGAGGCCAAAATTTCATCAATGGTTTTACCGGTATATATTTTTTTCATAAGTCGTTCTCCCTTTCTTATTTTTCATCATTGATAAAGAATTTGTTAATCACAATATTTTGAATAATTCGTGCTATTGATGAAACTAACCAGTAGAAGGACATAGAGAGTGGCCAGTTAATCGCAAAGATTGCGATCATACCCAAACTTCCATACATCATCATATTCATAGATCCGGCCATGTTATTTTTATTATTTTTCGGATCTGCATATTCTTTTTTCTTCACATGATTATTCTTGTCCCGCTGTTTTTGAAGCCATTGCGGAAATTTCAATGATGCAAACTGGAATACGATCATTAATAAGAAAATAAGAATGTAAACCCATTGTCCGTTTTCCATTCCCCAGATCGGTGTTTCGGTTAATTTAATATTTAAGAAGGAACCTTCTACAACTTCCTGTGCCCGCTGTGTTGCTTGGTAAACACCCAAAATCAACGGAAATTGCAGGAATGTTGTTAAAATTGTTCCAAAGGGATTAATATTATTTTTCGCATAGATTTGTTGGAGTTCTTGTGCCTGCATCATTCGCGAACGATCATCTGTTTTTCCCGCATATTTATTCTGAATTCGCTGCATCTCCGGCTGAAGCATCTGCATCCGCTGCGCCGATACCTGTGATTTGATTGAAAATGCTGCGGTCGCAAATTGCAGTAATAAGGTTACAACGATTATTCCAATACCGGCATCTGTCGCTTGGGCAATCACATTGATTAATTGAGCAATCGGCCACACGATAATTCCGTCAAACCATCCTTGATTCAGCTGAGATCCAAACGTGGTATCAATTCCGATTAATTTTTCCGGATATACCTGGCCGGTATTGGGATCTCGCGGACTGGAACAAGCTGCCAGCACTACCAATATAAATATAGTAAATATCATTAATTTTCTTTTGTCTTTAAAAAATCGCTTCATTGTTATTCTCCTCGCTCATTTGGCTTACCTATATATTTTAACTTTTTTATGCAGTGTTTCCAAGAGTTTTTTGTTGTTTCGATAATTTTCTTTTAAATAAAGCGGCCGAACCAAGATCACAGAATCAAATTCTTCATGAAAATCATAGATTTCCTGACACATCATACGCACTTGCCGCTTAATTTTATTCCTGATGTGAGCCTTACCCAATTTTTTTGAAACCGATAAGCCAATGCGGGCATGATCTTCTTTTCGCGGTTTGATGTAAAGGGTAAAGGAGGGACAGACATAAAAATTTTTATTGTTCATAATTTCAAGAAATTCTTCACTTTTACGAATTCGTAATGTTTTTTTCATGCCTATCCTCCTTTGCTTATAAATATTGATCCTACAAAAAAATCACCCGCAGGTGGATGATTTTTAAGCTGACAACACTTTTCTACCTTTGCTGCGGCGGCGAGCCAATACCCGACGTCCTCCAACAGTAGCCATTCTGGCTCTGAATCCATGAGTTTTTTGGTGTTTTCTTTTGCTCGGTTGATATGTTCTTTTCACAAGATACACCTCCTCTATTCAAGTCTTTATACATAAATTGAGCATTGCTTGTAAATTATACATAACTTGTATTGATAAGTCAATAAACATCATGATGAAAATGAAAATTTTGGGGGCATTCGCAATCGAATAAGAACTTTTGATTCATCGTCTATTCATGAAAATAAATAAAACAGGTTCAGATGATATTTTAAATAAAGAATTATGTTTGGATAAGCAAGATATAAGGAAAATATTGTAGTCATATGACGGTGTTTTGGTTCACTTTTAAAAATTTATTAATCAGCTGTATGATTATTATGATAAAGTTACCATTCTTTTGCTTTCCAACAGTCATGATATAACTTCATTATTTAGCATCATACCGATTTGTTCTTTGCGGTTATGAGGACTCCTATAAAAAAATAATAATATTTTCTTCTTATATATCCGCTCAATATTTATTGGTCTTTGTTTTTCCTCTGATTTAACACATAAATATTAGAAAATATATAACTTTGCGATCATATATATCTCATTTGCCAGATTAAAATAAAAGCAATAATTAAAAAATAAAAGTTCTTTAACAGAAGTATTTTTTATCCTTTTTTCCAATTTCATTTTTTTGATTCATTTTACCTTTTATTGGGAAATATTTGCATATATTATATAAGGAAACAGTCAAAATAAAAAAGATAATTTGTGGAAAACTCCAATCTTTTCTCTTTGTTTTCTCAATAATCGTGCAAAATCATTTTTTTCCACCTTGATCTACATGGTCTTTTTCGAATCGTTTTCCACCATATGTTTTTATTGGGAAATATTGGATTAAGTCCTATGCAATAAGGATTTGTTTTTCCTTTTTATGGTGGATAACTCTTATATTACATATGAGGTTTTCTACTTTTCCACCTTGAAAGTTATCCACATTAAACGTAACCACCTTCTATTTATCCACAATCCACTAAAATATGTGGATAACTTTTCCATCATTTCCCAATTTTTTATATTTATTTCTTCTTGTCTTTCCCTTTCTTTCTTTTGTTCTCTTTTTCATGAATTCATCATAGCGTTTTCATCGGTTTTGTAGTAAAATAAATAAAGTACACCAAAGGAGTATTTTATGTCGGAATTTGTAAAAAAACAATTAGTAAATATATGGCAAACCACGTTAAAATTGATTGAAGACAGTGGTCAGTTCGATCCTGCCGTTTTTAATATTTGGATTAAAGATTCTCAACTGTATGATTTGGATGAGGATTTTGCGACCATTTTGGTTCCATATAAAATTAACAAACAAATTATGATGGATTCCATCGGATTTATCCAACAAATATTATCCGGCGTCATTGAACATGACGTTGCCTGTCAGATCTTTTTGCAAGAAGAAATGAATCGTCTTTCTAGCAGTTCGGTTGCCAAGGCTCGCAATGAAGTGATGTTTGAAAATAAAATTAAAGAGGATTATACTTTTGAAAATTTTATTGTCGGTAAAAACAATCGGGAAGCACAAGCCGCAGCGCTGAGCTGTTGTTATTACCCGGGAAAATTTAATAATCCGCTATTTATTTACGGTAATTCCGGATTGGGAAAAACCCATTTACTTCATGCCATCGGCAATTATATTCTTACCAATAAACCGGACGCAAAAGTTCTTTACATTTACAGTGAGGATTTTGTCACATTGTTAATAGAATCAATGAAGAATAAGACAGTAGAAGAAGTCAAAGAGCGAATTGCTGAAGTCGATTATTTATTAATTGATGATATTCAGCGTTTAACACAAAGCGCTTCTCAGGAAGTATTCTTTAATTTATATAATAAGCTGATTACCAATCACAAACAGATTGTCATTACCAGTGATATTCATCCTAATGACTTAAAAGGCATTGAAAATCGCTTGATTTCCCGCTTTTCCAGCGGTCTTTCCGTAGCGATCGGCGCCCCGGAATTTGAAACGGCCAAAGCGATTCTTTCGAAAAAAATGGAAGGACGCGAGGATACCATCATGATTGATGATGATGTTCTCGATTATTTAGCCACTAAATTTTCCAGTGATGTTCGTAAATTGGAGGGGACCTTAAACGAATTATTCTTTAAAGCAATCCTATACAACCCCGATCGCATTGATCTGGCCTTTGCAAAAGAGATTTTTAAAGAAGATCCGGTCATGTTAAGAGAACGCAGCGAACTTACAGTAAAACAGATTAAACAGGCAGTATGTGAATTCTATGGATTGACCCGTCATCAGATCGAATCCAAATCCCGTACCAAAAATATTTCCACTGCGCGTCATATCGCAATGTATTTATGTCGTAAGCATTTGGAACTTCCTTATGTGAAGATCGGTTTGGAATTTGGCGGGCGTGACCATTCCACTGTAATGTCAAGTTATGAAAAAATGGTGAATTTATTAAAAGAGAATGATGTGATGATGCAGGCCGTCATTCGAATTGAACATCAACTCGGTCTTTCTTGAGTTATCCATATTTATTCACTTTTCATCCCCATTAAAATCTGTTAAAATGATAAGGAAAATAAAGCGGAAATGAAGTTTTCCACATTTATTCACAGCCTTATTATTATTGTTTATAAAAAAGAAATAAAGAAGGGAGAATTACCCATGTATTTCAAAGTATCAAAACGAACCTTTTTACAAGCATTATCAACCTCGGCAAGAGCCATATCAAATTATAGTCCGCTGCCGGCATTTTCCGGTATTAAAATTGAAGCGGAAGAAAATCAATTAATCTTAACCGGAAGTGATTCTGATATTTCCATTCAAACGATTTTGAAGAAATCAAACGAATGTCAATTACAGATCAATGATATGGGAGCTGTGGTATTGGAGTCCAAATATATTTTGGAAATCATCCGTAAAATTGATGCTGATGTGATTGAAGTGGAAATGATTGATGGTTCCTTAACCAAAATCAGCGGAAAAAGTGCTGAATTTAAAATCAACGGTATGAATGCTCAAGAATATCCTAAGATTGATTTTGAAAAACCGACCGATGTATTTACGATGCCGAAGGATTTGTTAAAGAAAATTATCAATCAGACATCATTTGCGGTCAGTGATAAAGAAACAAGACCGGTATTGACTGGTGTTAATTTTTCCTGTGACAGTACGACTTTACAATGTGTGGCGACCGATTCTTATCGTCTAGCGAGAAAAACCTTGGCTATTCATACACCGTTAAAATTCAACATAACGATTCCCGGCAAAAGTTTAGCGGAAGTATATAAGACTTTAGAAGGGGAAGGCGATGTGGAAATTGCGGTAAATGAGCGAAAAGCACAGTTTATCTTGGATGATACGATTATTCAAACTCGTTTGATTGACGGTGCATATCCGGAAACCAATCGTTTAATTCCTTTATCCTTTGATTATACATTGACGATGGATATCAAAGATATTCTGAATGCGATTGATCGTGCCAGCTTTATTAAAAGCGACGGTGTTTCCGTCATTAAATTCTCATTGTCGGAAGAAGAATGCATCTTATCCAGTAAATCGTTGGAAGTAGGATCGTCTACCGAGGTTCTCAGTTCGGCCAGCTTTGATGGAAATAAATTGGCGATCAGCTGTAATGGAAAATATGTTTTTGATGCAATTCGCTCTTTAGACGGTGATCTGGTGAAATTTTCTTTATGTGGGGAAATGAAGCCGTTTATCATTCAATCGGTGAGTGATGAAAGTGTTTTACAGCTTGTACTTCCGGTACGTACTTATGAATAATGGGCATTGCCCATTTTTTTATTGGTAATATGAAGCTTTTACAATTAAAAAAATAATGGTTGAAAGCAATGAAAAAAAGTCGCAAAATATGGCGGAAACACCCAAAAATAAAGCATTTTATGGTATAATATAGTGGTATGAAAGAGGGCTTGTGATGGATATAAAGGTAAAAGGTGATTTCATAACGTTAGGTCAGTTTTTAAAACTCACAGACTTTATTTCAACCGGCGGTGAGGCCAAATTTGCGGTAAAAGAACTTCGTATTACCGTTAACGGTGAAGCGGAAAATCGCCGTGGCCGCAAACTGCGGAGGAATGATAATGTTGTGATTGAAGGTAAAGAATTTCATTTAATATGATTCTTACTTCATTAACATTGCGGAATTTCCGTAATTATGCCAATGCACAATTAGAATTGGATAACGGAATTCATTTAATTACCGGTAAAAATGCACAGGGAAAAACCAATTTGTTGGAAGCGATTTATTATTTATCCACAACACGTTCGCACCGAAGTAATGATGATCATGATTTGATCAGAGAATCACAGGAATTTGCGGTATTGCGCGGCCGCGTACAAAAACAGATGAGAACTGTGGATTTACGCATTGCCTTAAGTCCGCAGGGAAAAAATTTGTTTCTGTATCAAACATCGATTAAGCGCGTCAGTGATTTTATCGGCGAATTGAACGCGATTTTATTTTGCCCCGATGATATGGCCTTGTTTCAGGCTTCACCAAGAGCCAGAAGAAGATTCATTGATATCGAACTGTCAAAGCTTTCTAAATCATATACACGGGTCTTAAATGAAGCGGGACGGTTATTAAAAGAACGCAATGCCTGTTTGAAACAGGATCACATTGATATGACATATCTGGATGTATTGAGTGAGCGATTGATTGATCAACAGGTGATCATCATCAAACAGCGTCAATATTTTCTGGATGATCTGTTAAGAAATTGTCGTTCATTTTATGAAAGACTGGCGCAAGATCAAACGACACTGAGTTTTGTTTATCAGTGTTGCGTTCCTTACAGTGAAAATGAAAATGAATTGAAGGAACAATTAATGAAAAAATTTGAACGAAACAAAGAGCGCGATTGTCTGTATCATCAGACTACGATCGGAATTCATAAAGAAGATTTTATGTTTATGATTAATGATCGCAATCTGAGTGCTTATGCTTCACAGGGACAAAAACGCAGTGTCCTATTGGCAATGAAAGTTGGTCTGGTGAAGATGATTTATGAATTGACGAAGGAATATCCAATATTGTTATTAGATGATGTGTTTTCGGAATTGGATGAAAATCGTAAACGGATGTTATTGCAGGAATTACCTCAAGATGTGCAGACACTCATCTCCACTACGGATATCAAAGAGATACCGATAGGAGATAAACGTAATTATCATATTTGGCAGGTAGAACAAGGCAATATCAAAAAAATGAAATAAAGGAGGATGAAGTATGGAGGAAAATAGGGAGTACAGGAATGAACAAGAGGCGGAATTAGAAAAAGTTGATCATTCTTATACCGCTGATGATATTCAGGTATTGGAAGGTTTGGAAGCCGTTCGTAAACGTCCCGGTATGTATATCGGTTCTACCAGTGGCCGCGGACTTCATCATCTGGTATGGGAAATTGTCGATAACGCCATTGATGAGGCTTTGGCCGGCTTCGCAAGTGATATTATTGTGACCATTGAAAAAGACAATATCATTCGAGTTGAGGATAACGGACGCGGTATGCCGGTGGGAATTCATAAGAAAACCGGTGTTTCTACGGTTGAAACAATTTTTACCGTTTTACATGCCGGAGGTAAATTCGGCGGCGGCGCTTATAAAGTTTCCGGTGGTTTACATGGGGTCGGAGCGAGCGTTGTCAACGCATTGTCGCAGTGGTTGGAAGTGAATGTGCATCAGGATGGTAAAGAATATATCATGCGTTTTGAGAACGGGGGGAAACCCGTAGAATCCTTAAAGGTAATCGGTAATACGGACAAGCATGGTTCTATTGTACGCTTTAAAGCAGATGCATCTATCTTTCAGGAAACGCAGGAATATGATTTTGATACATTGAATACGCGTATTCGTCAGTTGGCTTTTTTGAATCGTAATATTCGATTGGTGTTGATTGATGAACGTGGTGAGAGTGAACGTCATGAAGAGTATCAGTATGAAGGCGGCATAAAGGAATATGTGACGTATTTGAATCAAAATAAAACATTGGTTCATGAAGAAGTCGTATATGTAGAAGGTATTGAAAATGGGATTTTGGCTGAGATAGCGATGCAGTATAACGATGGATTTATGCCGAATATTTATTCTTTCTGTAATAATATTAATACGCAGGAAGGCGGAACACATGAGGATGGATTCCGTATGGCATTAACACGAGTGATTAACAGTTATGCACGTGAAAGCGGAGCCATTAAGAAAGATGAAACTTTAGCGGGCGATGATGTGCGGGAAGGATTGACCGCAATTATTTCTGTCAAGCATCCGGATCCACAATATGAAGGACAGACAAAGACAAAATTGGGCAATAGTGAAGTTCGGAAAATTGTATCGACTATTCTGGGTGCTCAGCTGGAGCGTTTCTTTTTAGAAAATCCGGATACGGCCAAAGCGATTGTAGATAAAGCCATTTTGGCTTCCAAAGCTCGTTTGGCTGCCAAAAAAGCACGTGAATTGACGCGCAGAAAAAATGCGTTGGAAATTACTTCGTTGCCGGGAAAATTGGCTGATTGTTCATCTAAGGATGCCAGTGAATGTGAAATTTATATCGTCGAGGGTGATTCCGCCGGCGGTTCGGCAAAGATGGGGCGTAATTCCAAGTATCAGGCTATTTTACCGCTGCGTGGTAAAATATTAAATGTGGAAAAAGCCCGTTTACAGCGAATCTTTGATAATGCGGAAATTCGTTCCATGATAACGGCATTCGGCTGCGGTATCGGAGAGGAAATGGATCTTTCCAAATTGCGTTATCATAAGATCATCATCATGACCGATGCCGATGTGGACGGTGCGCATATTTGTACATTATTATTGACATTCTTCTATCGCTTTTTACGCGAGGTGATTGAAGGCGGATATGTTTATATCGCACAACCGCCGTTGTTTAAAATCGCGAAAGGTAATAAAGTTACGTATGTATATCGGGAAGAAGAGCGCGATGAAGTGCTGAAGGAATACGGGGACAGTTCCAATATCAATATTCAGCGTTATAAAGGATTGGGAGAGATGAATCCGGAACAGTTGTGGGAAACAACAATGGATCCTGCGGTCAGAATGATGAAACAAGTCACGATTGAAGATGCGATCGATGCGGACGCCGTGTTTGAAATGTTAATGGGAGAGGAAGTAGAACCAAGACGTAATTTTATTCAGGATAATGCAATTTATGCAAAACTGGATATTTAATAAGGAGGTTGAAATATGTATCAAGATGAAGAACGTTTAGAAATTGTCGATATCTCCAAAACAATGCGTGAATCGTTTCTTGACTATTCAATGTCCGTCATTGTGCAGCGTGCATTGCCGGATGTGCGTGATGGTTTAAAACCGGTACATCGTCGTATTTTATATGCGATGAATGATATGGGAATTGTGGCAAGTAAACCATTTAAAAAGTCGGCGCGTATTGTCGGTGAAGTAATTGGTAAATATCATCCGCACGGAGATACTGCGGTTTATGATGCGATGGTGCGTATGGCACAGGATTTTTCCTACCGTTATGAATTGGTTCAAGGACATGGTAACTTTGGATCCATGGATGGTGATGGCGCAGCAGCAATGCGTTATACCGAAGCGAGAATGTCCAAGATTGCTATGGAAATGATGAAGGATATTAATAAGGACACGGTTGATTTTGATCCAAACTATGATAATGAAGAAACCGAACCAAGTGTATTGCCGGCACGTTTTCCGAATTTATTGGTCAACGGCGCAGTGGGTATTGCGGTTGGTATGGCCACCAATATTCCACCGCATAATTTAAGAGAAACGATCAATGCGGCATTGGCAGTAATGGATGATCCGGATATTACCATTATGGAATTGATGGATAATTATATAACCGGTCCTGATTTTCCGACCGGGGCATTAATTTTGGGTCGTTCCGGTATCAAGCAGGCTTATGAAACCGGACGTGGCGCGATTATTATGCGGGCTAAGCATAAAATGGAAGATATGGAAAACGGGAAAACCCGAATCGTATTTTACGAAATTCCTTATCAAGTAAATAAAGCCAATTTAATTTCTAAAATTGCGGATTTGGTAAGGGATAAAGTGATTGACGGTATCACATATCTGAATGATGAAAGTAATCGTGATGGTGTGCGTATTGTGGTGGAATTACGCAAAGATGTTCAGCCGGATGTGGTATTGAATCAGTTATATCGTACAACGGCATTACAGACAAGCTTCGGTGTGAATATGTTGGCATTACATAACGGTGCGCCGAAATTGATGAATTTAAAAGAAGTATTACAGTATTATGTGGATCATCAGATTGATGTGACGGTAAGACGGACAAAGTTTGATTTAAAGAAGGCCGAGGATCGGGCACATATTTTAGAAGGCTTGCGTATTGCATTGGATCATATTGATGAAATTATTCATATTATTCGCAGCAGTGAAACCGATGTAAATGCCCGTACCACAATGATGGAACGCTATGAATTGAGCGAGATTCAAGCCAATGCAATTTTGGAAATGCGGTTAAGAAGATTAACCGGCTTGGAACGCGATAAGATTGAAAAAGAATATCAGGAATTGATGGAGACCATTAAGGATCTTCGTGATATTTTGGCAAATCATTCCCGTGTCGTAAATATTATTCGCAGTGAGCTGAATGAGGTCAAAGAGCGTTATGGAGATGATCGTCGAACGGAAATCAGTGATGCGGAAATTGATATGCAGGATGAAGATTTGATTCCGGAAGAGGATGTCGTGATTACTATGACCACCAATGGTTATATCAAACGAATTCCAAGTGATACGTACCGTACACAAAATCGCGGAGGACGCGGGGTAAAGGGTATGACAATGAATGAGGATGATATTATTGAATTGATGATTACGATGTCTACGCATGATCATTTGTTGTTATTCAGTAATTTTGGCAAGGTATATCGCATGAAGGGTTTTCATATTCCCAATGCTTCGCGAACGGCTAAGGGACTCCCGGTTGTAAATTTATTGAATTTGGATAAGAATGAAAAGATTGAGGCTTTAGTACCGGTAGAGCGGGAAACTGATGCAAAATATTTATTCTTTGTGACGAAGAACGGTATCGTGAAACGAGTCTCAATCAATGAATTTGAATCCATACGTCAAAATGGTAAGATTGCGATTACCTTACGAGACGATGATGAATTGGTTGGAGTAAAACCGACCGGTGGCAATGATGAAATTATAATTGCCGGTTCTAATGGAAAGGCAGTTCGTTTCCATGAGGATGATGTTCGGCCGATGGGACGCAGTGCCAGCGGCGTTAAGGGATTCCAGACCGATGGTTCTATCGTTGTCGGAGTTGCGACTTCCAATGAAGGATCGGAATTATTATCCGTCAGTGAAAAAGGTTATGGTAAGCGAAGTAAGATAGAAGATTACCGATTGACCAAGCGTGGAACCAAAGGCGTAAAAACAATCAATGTGACCGAGAAAACCGGTTCGTTGGTATCCGTTCGCGCTGTCAATGGTGATGAAGATGTGATGATTATGACCAATGATGGAATTATCATTCGTATCGCGGTGGATCATGTTGGAGTTTACGGACGGAATACGCAAGGCGTGAAGTTAATTCATGTCGGTGAGGATACCGGAGTCGCAAAGGTTGCGATTGTGGCATCTCAGGAATCATTAAAGGATGAAAATACATCTGAAGATTCTGAAAATTCTGCAGAAAATGTCGAAAAGAGCGATATTGACACAAATGTGGAAGTATAATATAATTTTTGAAAACGTAGAAAAGGAAAAGTACAAGATCGGATAAGAAGCAGAGAAACAGCGGTTGGTGAAAGCTGTGGTTATCCATTTTGGAAATCCGCCTTGGAGTGAGTCGGTGAAATCAGTAGTCGGCTACGGTCGTTCCGTTATCGCGTGAAAGAGGTCAATGGCAACATTGATAAAGAAGGGTGGCAACACGAAGCATTCGTCCCTTTAGGGGCAATGCTTTTTTTATGAATAAGGAGGTAAAAAGCATGTTGGATATGAAGTTTTTACGGGAACATCCGGAGGAAGTGAAAGAGAATATTCGCAAGAAATTTCAAGACAGTAAATGTCCGTTAGTAGACGAAGTCATTGCCTTGGATAAAGAAAACCGTGCATTGAAGCAGCATGGTGATGATTTACGAGCGCAGCGTAATTCGTTAAGCAGACAAATCGGCGGGATGATGAAGGAAGGAAAACGAAATGAAGCGGAACTGCTGAAACAACAGGTTTCCGCAATGGCTGAGAAAATGAAGCAAGTAGAAGCAAAAGAAGGAGAACTGGCAGAAAAAATTGAAAAGATCATGATGATTATTCCGAATATGATTGATCCTTCTGTTCCAATCGGTCGGGATGATTCGGAAAATGTGGAAGTGGAGCGATATGGTGAACCGGTAGTGCCTAATTTTGAAATTCCGTATCATACGGAAATTATGGAACGATTTGACGGCATTGATTTGGATAGTGCCCGCAAGGTTGCCGGGAATGGCTTTTATTATTTGATGGGTGATATTGCGCGACTGCATTCGGCAATTATCACTTATGCCCGAGATTTTATGATCAATCGTGGCTTCACTTATGTAATTCCCCCGTTTATGATTCGCAGTAATGTGGTCAGTGGCGTTATGAGTTTTGCGGAAATGGATAATATGATGTATAAGATTGAAGGTGAAGATCTGTTTTTGATCGGTACCAGCGAACATTCTATGATCGGTAAGTTCATTGATACAATTTTAGATGAAAAGAAGTTGCCGTATACATATACAAGTTATTCACCATGTTTCCGTAAAGAAAAAGGGGCACACGGTATTGAAGAACGCGGTGTATATCGTATTCATCAATTCGAAAAGCAAGAGATGATTGTGATCTGTAAACCGGAAGAAAGTGCAAAATGGTTTGAAAAATTGTATCAGAATACCGTGGATTTCTTCCGTAGTTTGGATATTCCGGTTCGTACATTGGAATGTTGTTCCGGTGATTTGGCGGATTTGAAAAGTAAGTCGGTGGATGTGGAAGCATGGAGTCCGCGTCAAAAAAAATATTTTGAAGTAGGAAGTTGTTCTAATTTAACCGATGCACAATCACGAAGATTAAAAATTCGTGTTAATGGTGAAAAGGGAAAATATTATGCACATACATTGAATAATACGGTTGTGGCGCCGCCGCGTATGTTAATTGCCTTTTTAGAGAATAATTTGAATGAGGACGGCAGCGTGTCTATACCTGAAGTATTACAGGGATATATGGGTGGTATGAAAAAATTGGAAGTTAAAAAATGAAATTAAAGGTATCTTATCAAATAAATGAAGCAGCGTTTATTCGAATCTATCGTACCCATTGTCATTATAAATTCCATTTGCGGCGCTCATTATTGCTTAGTTGTTTCTTATGGTTGTTTGTTATGATTATGGAAAAATGGTATAGTATGGATTTTGACAGTATGGAAGGTATCATATCAATTCTTGTGATTGTGAGTGCTTTATTTAATGTGCTATGTGATATTCTACTGCCAAAAACAGCTTATAAGAATTTAATGCAGCAACAAGCGGATCATGGGACGATGACCATTCAAGATGATGGCTTAATATTTCATGATGAACATGGAGATATATTTCGCAGTTGGGATCAATATCAAAAGTGTATTGAAGCAGAGGACGCCTTTCTGCTTTATCAAAGAGATTTATTTACAATTATCATGAAGAAAGACGATAATGAAGAATTAGAAAACATAAGATATTTATTGAAAGAAAAGGTCAATCAAGGAAAAGTAATCAAGCAGAAGAAGTGAGATTGTTCACTTCTTTTTTAATGAATGTTTCACGTGAAACATTCATTAGAAATAAAATTTCTTGTTCTTCATGAATTTTAAAATAAAAATGATTAAAGTACAAGAAAAAACATTAAATTCTTGCTATCTCATTGTATTTCTATCATAAATATGCTAAGATAGAGAGGCTATCGCAATGGTATCTACTGAATCTGGTCAGGTCGGGAACGAAGCAGCCATAAGGCAGCTCTATCATGTGTGATAGCACTTTTCTTTTTAAGGAGATTTTATGAATTCAGATGAATTGTTTATGTGGGAGGCTATCAAAGAAGCCTATAAGGCGCGAAAAAAAGATGAAGTGCCAATCGGATGCGTCATTGTAAAGGACAATCAAGTGATAGCACGTGCCCATAATTTACGTGAAAGTAAGCAAAAATCCACAAGTCATGCGGAAATTTTAGCGATTGAACAGGCAAATGAAATTGTTGGTTCATGGCGCCTTGAAAATTGTACTTTATATGTTACATTGGAGCCGTGTCCGATGTGTGCAGGTGCTATTTTATTATCGAGAGTAGAAAGAGTAGTTTACGGCGCGGCAGATCCAAAGGGCGGCAGTGTAGATAGCTGTATGAAAATGTATGATGTTTCAGGATGGAATCACTATCCTAAAGTATGTAGCGGAATATTAAAAGATGAGTGTTCAACACTGTTAAAAGAATTCTTTGCGATGAAGCGAAAACAGAAAAAACAGATTTGATTATGAAATCCATTAAGTAATAAAATATGGCGGAATAACCGCTTTTTTTCATAGTGTTTCTATATAATTTTTGGTATAATAGGAGCAGAAAGCAGGTGACTTGGTGACATATAAAGCATTGTATCGAACTTATCGTCCAAATACCTTTGAAGAAGTCGCCGGACAGAAACATATTGTACAAACATTAAAAAATGCGGTAGAACAAAATAAAACCGCTCATGCCTATTTATTCTGCGGTCCACGTGGAACAGGGAAGACATCCATCGCAAAAATATTCGCAAAAGCAATGAATTGTACCGGGAGCGGAAAAACACGACCATGTATGGAATGTGAAAATTGTCTTGCAATTACAGAAGGAACACATCCGGATATTGTTGAAATTGATGCTGCCAGTAATAATGGTGTAGAGGAAGTCAGAAATTTAATTGAAAAGGTAAAGTATGCGCCAATCAAAGGTAAATATAAAATATATATTATTGATGAGGTACATATGATGTCAGATGGGGCGTTTAATGCATTATTAAAAACCATTGAAGAACCACCGAAACATATTATATTTATTTTGGCGACAACGGAACCACAAAAAGTATTGCCAACGATTATATCTCGCTGTCAACGTTATGATTTTATGAAGGTTCCGACAGAGGATATCATACTAAAATTAAAAAGCGGCTTAGAAAAAGAAAATATCCGCTGTGAAGATGAAGTGATGAGAATAATTGCACAATTATGTGACGGTGGTATGCGCGATGCATGGAGTATAATGGATCAATGTATTGCATATGCGCAAAATGATATTCAGGTACATCATATCAATGAAATTTACGGTATTTTAACGGTACAGGAAAAATTATCTTTGTTAGAAATGGTGATTGATCATAATGCCGGACAATGTATGAACATGGTGGAAACCTTTGCACAAAAAGGTATTGATATGAAGCGATTGACTATGGATTTGATCGAATTGTTAAAAGAATCAATTATTTATGATTATACCAAAGATTCTGCATTGTTACATATTCTATCCTCTGCGGAAGCTGAACAATTATTAAATCAGATAAATATTTCACATCGCTATTCTATGATTGATACATTAATGGAAACCAATGAAAAATATAAAAATGCGGCAAATGTGCAATCGTATTTTGAAATATGTTTATTAAAAATGATGGAATCACCCGATGTACCGATAAGTAATGTTCATCATGAGAAGAGATCTTCACAGTCAATCAATGTTTCACGTGAAACATTGATAGTGAAAACGCAAGAAAAAACAGAACAAAGTGCGGTAAATAATCCGGTGAAAACGAAAATCAAACAGGATATACCGGCAGAAGCTAAAACGATAGAACCGGTAAATGATAAACCGGCACAGAGTGATGTAATGATGGAAGCGACCACAATTAGGCCATTAAAAGATGAATTTATCTTACGACTGTTGGCCGGTGCCAATAAACCGGAGAAACAAAACGATTTAGAAAGCTTTCAAAATATTTATGACTTTGCCTTAGATTTACAATGGGTAAAGGAAGCAAACTTATTAAAACATGGAAAAATATTTGCGAGCGGTACAACCTATGTTGTGTTCACCGTAGACAGTCAAGCAGAAGCAAATGAAATCAACGAACAAGATTGTGAAAATAAGTTTTTGGCGTTTACCACTGAAATATTTCACAAACAGAAAAAAATATTTGCCATTACCCAAAAAGAATCACAACGCATCACAGCGATATTCAAAAACAAAATGGCAGATGGCACATTGCCGCCGCCAGTAGAATTTAATTTGGCAACACCGATGAAAAAGAAATCATCAGAGCCAACGGAAGAAGAATTGGTGATGGATTTGTTTGGAAAAGATAATATTATGATAACGGAGGACTGATAACATGAATATGCAGGCATTATTGAAACAAGCACAGAAGATGCAGAAAGAAATTAACCAAGCAGAATCAAAATGTAATGAACAGATATATGAATCCAGCATGGGCGGCGGAGGCGTAAAAGTAACGGTAAAAGGATCTATGGAAGTTCTCTCAATAGAAATTGAAAAAGATCTGTTAAATGAAGAAGAAAAAGAAACACTTCAGGATTTAATCGTTTGCACAGTGAATGATGCATTGAAAAAAGCAGAAAATGAAAAGACAGCAGTAATGAAAAAATTAACCGGCGGCGTGAAAATGCCCGGAGGCTTTTAATGTATCCAAAAGCATTTGCAGCATTGGTGGAACAGCTACAACATCTTCCCGGTGTCGGTGCGAAAACCGCAGAGCGATATGCATTTCACGTGTTGGATTGGGACGAAACAGAGGTAGATGCTTTTATCGAAAGTTTGGCTGACATCAAAACCAATATTCATATTTGCCAAGTTTGCGGCAATTTGTCAGAAGCGGATCAATGTGCAATATGTGAGGATCATTCCCGTGACAGACATGTGATTTGTGTAGTACAAAGTCCTAGAGATGTTGTTGCGATGGAAAAAACACAGGAGTTTCACGGAGTTTACCATGTGTTGAACGGAGTTATTTCCACGGCAAAAGGAATATTACCCGATGAACTTAATATCCATTCGCTTTTAGATCGCATTGACGAAAACACAAAAGAGATTATTATTGCGACCAATCCTACGGTAGAGGGGGAGACCACAGCGCTTTATTTGGCAAAATTGCTGGAACCATATCAACTTACCATCACAAGAATTGCTCATGGATTGCCAATGGGCGGGCACTTGGATTATGCGGATGAACTGACTCTGATTAAAGCATTGGAAGGAAGAAAAAAAATGTGAGAAGCGTAAAGAGCGCTTCTTTTTCTATGGAAAGAACATGATAAAGAGAAAAATGATATCACTTTTCCTGGTTCTATGATAAAATGGAAGTGCTAAGTAAGAGGTGATAATGATGTCATCAATTGCCTATATCACCGATCAGGATATGATTGAATACCATCGCCTGCACGGAAATAATCGGATTGTATATTGGCGTCCGTCCGGAAAAAAGAAATTTCAGTTTTTTCAACACGGAGATTATTTATTCTTTTTGACAAAAGGAACTGAAAAGGGAATACAGCGCGAAAAAGGAATTATTGGTTATGGTCGTTATGAACAGGATGAGCGTTGTGGTATTCATGAAATGTGGGAAAAATACGGTGTGCAATGCGGCTATGCCGATGAAACGCGGCTACAAAACGCAATCATGAAAATGAATAAAAATCATAAATTGCCCCAACAAATTCAATGCTTAAAACTAAACAATATCATCTTCTTTCAAACACCGATCTATTTGAGTGAACTGGATAAAACAATATCAAAACAAATAGAAAGTTATATTTATCTGGATCAAGAACTGAGCTGGAATATATTAGCACAGGCACAACAGGCAGGTATTGATTATTGGACGCGCTATGTGGAACAACATGATCATCCGATCCAACATGATCAGGATATCATCATCGTTCAAAATCTTCGCGAACAATTAACTGTACAGGAGCTGAGTAAATACGAAAAAAAGAAAACCATCGCTTTTGCCAAAACAATGGTAATACAAAAACATGGCAGATACTTAGCCGGCGCAACAATGGACTTTGCGTGTTGGAAAAATAATGTGTCCTGTTTTTACCTTCCTTGTTTATTATCTTTAAAAACATGGAAACGCAATTTGTTATATATCATTGCCAAGGCCGTGATTTATCAAGCGGCATGTAAAGAAAAGGACTCAGCCGCTGTCATAAAAATCTTATTTGATGAGTCCAACAAAGCGGCAGAAGTATTATGTCACTATGCGGCCATAGATTATGAAATAAAACAATAAACCAAAAATACCAGTTGAAGTAAAAATAAAAGAGGAACCGTAATGGTAAACAGCGGTTTCTTTGTTTTATGACGGGCGGTTCGCATACCCAACCATATCCCGCCGGCACCGCCAAACAAAGCCGTAAACATTAGCGATTGTTCGGAGATCCGCCAACGATGATGCTTGGCACGATATTTATCAATATGCATTTGAAGCCATCCGATAAAACTGATGATCAATAAATAAACACAGAATAAATAATGAGGGGAAATAGACCAATTTGTCATTGAATACCATCCTTATCGGAACATAAGGTAAAATGAGCATCGAACGCACGACGTATTTTTGAATGACAATTTTTGGTATAAGTCAAATTGACTTTTGCCAGTATTTTATTGAATACATTGCGGCCATCATGCGGTCTTTTATATTCATATTCTATTTCATAATCTTCACAGGAACCATAGCGATTCACATCAAAGCACAATTCCGCATCACCGGTGAAGATCATTGCACGATAAGTGGTTAGTTCGGTTATTCTTTTTAGTTCACTTAGAACCGGTATCGCTTTTAATAATGCAGCGATTTCCTGATCTTTAAAAACAATCGGGTCATTGGTTTCCACATATTTTTCATATTCCTCTACGCCGGCCTTTGTATGAAGTTTCAAGGTAAAAAGGAAATGATGGTCAATGGTACGAATCCGCATGGCCCCATGGGCATGGCGAATCGCAAGATCATCGGTATCATAATACGTATTGACCTGTTTCTTAAATTCCGCTTGCGGATAGTCCTGTAATATGCGAATAAACTGTTCCTTTGTTACAAGAATTTTATATTCTTTTTCGATGTTGCAATTCATGTTTCATCACCGCCGTTGTTATGATACAATAGATAAAAAGGAAAGGGAAGTGATTTCATGAATAAATTTGCGATTGTCGCGAAAAAAAATGAAAAATCTTTTCTGATTGAACAGCAAATAAATCGGGAATTATCCGCAAACGGTTGGGTTATGGATAAAAATAAGCCACAGTTGGTCATTTGTGTCGGAGGGGACGGAACGCTGTTATACGCAGTTCATAAATATTTGGATCAGCTGGAAGACCTCTGTTTTGTCGGTATTCATACCGGTACATTGGGCTTTTTTACCGATTATACAGAAGAAGAATTAACATTATGCCTCCATGATATTTTACATCATGAACCGGAAATTTTCCGTTCCTATTTGTTGAATATCAATACCGGTAAGGAACAATTGTTTGCTCTTAACGAATTACGAATTGAAAATGTCAAGCGTACCCAAGTGGTTGATATTAAAGTGGACGGAGAGTTTTTTGAAACGTGTCGAGGGTCGGGAATTTGTTTGAGTACCCAAGCAGGCTCTACTGCTTATAATCGCAGCTTGGGCGGGGCAGTGATCGATAATGGTTTAAATATTATGCAGTTGGCAGAAATTACCTCTATTCAACATTGTAAACAGCGATCCTTAGGAAATCCCTATATATTAAAAATGGATCGAAAGGTTGAATTGACGAGCAACGACTTTTCTGATGCGCTATTATGTTACGATCATTTACATCAAACTTTAGATGGAGTAAATCAAGTGATTTGTACGATGTCCGATCGATGTGTACGTTTTGCCCGTTATCGGGAATACAGTTATTTACAACGATTAAAGAATTTATATTAATCTAACAAACAAAGAAAAAGCTGTTGATTACGTAATTACCCATATTTAGGATTCATAGACGTAATCAGACAGCTTTTTTGCTTTTGAACTGGTATTCATGATTAAGCCCAGTGCAATAAAATAAGATAACAGTGAGGAGCCGCCGTAAGATATGAATGGCAATGTGATGCCGGTAATCGGCAATAAACCAATGATCATACCAATATTTTGAAATTGTTGAAACAGCAACATACCCAAAACGCCGGTAATATAATACTTATCCCGTGTTGTTTTGGTCAACGTAGCGACACGCAATAATTTCATATCCAAAGCTAAGCAGAGTATGACAACACCCAACGTTCCGATGAAACCGAAGCTTTGCCCAATCACCGCAAAGATGAAATCGGTTTGTGCTTCCGGAATTCTCACTAAATACTGTTGGAGTCCATGACCGCTGAGACCGGCAGAACCCATCGCCATCAAAGCTGTATATAGCTGGTTGCCGGTATGTAAAATATCTGATTCCGGTTCCAACCAACCCTTGATGCGATCCAATTTGTATAAACTGTTCTCACCAAATAGTGAGATCAATAAAGCATTGTTATAAAAATAAAGATAGAAGAAACCGGCCAACATTAAGATGACAATACCGGCACCGGTGATAATCCACATATTCTTAATACCGGAACACATCAACATTACAGTTAAGGAAATAAAAATGATAATACAGATACCGGTATCAGGCTGAACCAGAATTAATAACAGTGGCGGAAAGGCCCAGCGAATCACTTTTAGAAATAATTGAATATCACTTTCATAAGTATCAATTACTTTTGCGGCATTATGCTCATCAATAACCCCGGCAGTAATCATGATTAATATGACCTTCATAAATTCACTTGGTTGAAAGGAACCGATGCCGGGAAACTGAAACCATGAGGTCGCGCCGTTAATCGGTGTAACAAAGGGCAGATTGTGTTCATATCCGAAAAAGCGACTTACAATATATTTACTGATAAACAGATAAACCAGCGCAGCCAACATGAACCAATAGGCCTTTTTGGCATAGGAATAAATGATATCGTTGCCTAAATACATAATCAGTGACATGACAATAAAACCCAATATATACCACATGATTTGTTTCATCAGCAACATGGTCGGATTTTCACTGGTAATGAGTTCAAATGCGCTGTAAATTGCGACAATACTGGTGATTGCCATGAGGCCGAGAATTGCCAATAAGATAAAATCATAATGTTTCGGTTCTTTTACTTGAAACAGTTCCTGCTTCATAACATCACTCCTTTGTCGCATCGCTATTATTATAACATGAACGGAAAGATTTGTAATTCGGTAGGGATAAAAGTCAATAAAATATTTGAAGTCACCATATCAAAATGGTATCATTATATCAAGAGGTGATTTTATGACAAGGTGGCATGCCATGTTAGAATATATACAATTCCCGCTGAAGGTACTGTTTGTAGCGACCATGCTGTTGAGTGTCGGTAATGCGATTATCAATCCCAATGTTGCTTATTTGTGGGAAGTGAAAAATGAAATTGTCATAATGATTTGTGAAATTATGCGATACAGCGGAGGATTTTTGATTCGAATCTTTCCCTTATTGGTCTTTGTGGTCGTATTGACAAGAAAGTTTGAAGATTCGGTGCCGGTATTTATCGGCTTGTTAAGTTATATTGTTATTAATCTAATGATACTGTTTTTAAATAAAACGGATGCACCGAGTTATTTTTACGGCAATATGTTGGGAATGCAGATCAGCTTTGACAGCGAGAGCATTTTCGGTGAGGTTATTAGAATTCCGTATAATACCGGAATTTTCTCATTACTGGCTGCCTATTTTATCACGATGTACGCTTATCGCAAGTCTCGGCATTATACGATGCACGGAATGTTATCATTTATTGATCATGATGCGTGGGCAATGTTATTGAGTATCGCTATCAGTGTAGTGTGTGGAATTATGTTTGCGTATGGTTGGGCGTTGGTTATCCTTATTATTAATAATCTTCATGAATTTTTAGCGAAGGATTTGATAAATCCGATGAATTTGTTTATCTATGGTGTAACGGAGCGTCTATCGGCAATTTTCGGGTTACAGGATATATCACGGGAAGCGTTTTGGTTTAGTGAATTGGGTGGCAGTGCGACTGATAGCTTCGGCGTTCTTTATCCCGGCGATGTCAATGCATGGTATGCGATGCAGAATCTGCAAATTGTCACAACCAATGCCGGACATTTGATCACACCGTATTATGTGATCAATATTTTCCTGGTACCGGGATTTTTGCTTGGTTATCTCTCTATGGTCAACGAAAAGAAAGATCGCAAGCGTTATCTCTTGTTCTTTATCATCGCCATCTTACTGTCTGTGATTAGCGGCAATGCCTTACCAATGGAAATATTAATGCTGGTGCTGGCACCGATGTTGTATTTGTTGTACTTGATTGTCGTAGGTTTTCTGTTTGCCGGTTTCCAAATGATGGGAGTCGCCGTAGGATATTGGTTTAAAGGATCGCTGATGGTAGCGAATCCTGGATCTATGCTGGATCTGTTGCTTTATTTCAGAAATCCGGAAATGTCCTATGCTTTTTCAATGATGGCAGGCGTCGGAGTCGTGATTTTGGTACTGTTCTTTTTTGCTACTCGCTTTTACTTCAGCCATTTTGCGATCGGTCTGTTTAATTTTAACAATCGTCGTGAGGTATGTAAACGGGTGATTGAAGCACTTGGTGGTTTAAATAACATACGATCGGTTTCCTCTACTCCGGATAAGATGACCGTGGCGCTGCATCATCGTGATAAAGTCAACTTCAATCTGTTGCGACAGGAAGGCGCTTATTTGATTTTGGAAGCCAAAGAGGGTTATTTGATCAGGTTGGGCAATCTGTCTACCATTATTGCCAAGGAAATAAAAAAAGAATTAAAGCGCATGTCATAAAAGAGAAGGACTTCATAGCGAGGTTCTTTTTTTGTAAAGATGGGAAGGAATTTACAGTGCGAATTATGACAAAAGACGCCATTTTTTGATATAATATAGTCCTGAAACGGAGGGGTCATTTTGGCAGCGGAAAAGGGAAAATATACACCGATGATGAATCATTATCTGGAAGTCAAAGAAAAGCATCCGGATGCAATCGTTTTCTATCGACTCGGTGATTTTTATGAGATGTTTTTTGAAGATGCGAAAACGGCATCGTCAGAATTGGATCTGGTTTTAACCGGAAGAAATGCCGGAGTGGAAGAGCGCGTTCCGATGTGCGGAATTCCTTTTCATGCGGCCAGCGGTTATATTCAGCGATTAATTCAAAAAGGCTATAAAGTTGCGATTGTCGAACAGCTGGAAGATCCGGCACTGGCTAAGGGATTGGTCAAAAGAGATGTCATAAAAATCATCACACCGGGAACGATCATGGAAGATGTTCAGGATGATAAAAATACGGTGTACATCGCTGCGCTGCATGACTTTCAATATGGCTTGGCAGTCGTATATTGTGAAATGACCACCGGAGAAATCCATGCGCAGATCATTGATAAACAAGTCATGGCAATTCAAAAGGTATTGTTGGGAAATAACGTTGCAGAAGTTGTTGTGGAACCGCGGTTTGATAAAAAAGTGCGCAAAATGATCGAAGATCTGGAGACGATCACGATTTCACTGGAAGAAAATCATACGTGTAAAGCGGAATATGAACATTTATTAAGCGGCATCAAGGATGAACGAATTCACTATTGCTTTGCGCTATTGACCAATTATTTGGATGAAACGCAAAAGCGCAACATGACTCATTTAAGTCCTGTACAATGGATTCATGAAGCAGACTTTTTACAAATGGATTTTCATACCCGACAAAATCTGGAATTGATCCGTCCGTTAAGAACGAATACCAAAAGTCAAACCTTATGGAGCTTTATGGATAAATGCCAAAGTGCAATGGGTTCACGGATGCTGAAAAAATGGATTGAATATCCGTTGGTAGATGTAAATGAGATTAATCGGAGATTGGATGCAGTAGAATATCTAAATGAAAATTTTATTACGAAAGATGAACTGCGAGAACATTTAGGAAGCGTTTACGATTTGGAACGATTAAGTGCGCGAGTGGCTTACGGCAATGCCAACCCGCGGGATATTCAGCGCTTTGTGAAAACGCTGGAACATGTACCGGCCATCTTTTCGTTGTTTCGCGCTTGTCCCAGCTATCAAAACTTTCAACATATTGACTTATGTCAACCATTATATGAACAATTAAACGGTGCGATTGTGGAGAATCCGCCGCTGAACTTGAAAGAGGGAGGCATCTTTGTCGATGGTTATCATGAAGAACTCGATCGCCTGCGTAAGATCGGAAAAAGCGGAAAAGAATGGATTTTGGAATTAGAAGCCAAGGAGCGGGAACGTACCAAAGTGAAATCACTAAAAATCGGGTATAATCGCGTTTTTGGTTATTATATTGAAGTCACCAAAGCCAATTTGGATCAAATTAAGGAAGAATTCGGCTATGTGCGTAAACAAACATTGACCAATGCAGAACGCTTCGTCACTGCGGAGTTAAAAGAAAAAGAGGATGCTATCGTACATGCGCAGGAACGCAGTATTCGCTTGGAAAGTGAATTGTTTGCGGCTTTATTGGACTTAGTAAAACAATATATTCCTAAGCTGCATGACATGGCCAATGCATTGGCCACCATTGATACCTTATATGCATTGGCGGAGATATCAAGTGAAAACGGATATACCCGACCAAAGTTTCACAGGGAGACAGCCATTTTGTTGGAAGAGGCACGACATCCGATCTTAGAGAAGATGATGAAACAAGCCACCCGTTATGTATCCAACCACCTTCACATGAGTGAAACCGATTCCATACTGATGATTACCGGCCCGAATATGGGCGGCAAGTCAACTTATATGCGCCAAACCGCGTTAATTGTGATTATGGCACAGCTTGGCTGTTTTGTTCCGGCACGCAAAGCGGAACTGCCGTTGTTTGATCAAATCTTTACCCGTATCGGGGCCAGTGATGATATCATGTCAGGTCAGTCGACCTTCATGGTGGAAATGATGGAAGCCAATCAGGCGCTTCAAAATGCCACGGCACATTCATTGATTCTATTTGATGAAATCGGGAGGGGTACCTCCACTTATGATGGCATGGCACTGGCGCAATCTATGATTGAATATATTGAACAGAACATTCATGCCAAAACATTATTTTCCACACACTACCATGAACTGACACAAATGGCTGATCATCATGAAGGAATTCGCAATGTACATGTAGAAGTTCATGAGAAAAACGATGATGTCACTTTCCTTTATCGGGTAAGTGAAGGGAAAGCAGATAAGTCATATGGAATTAATGTCGCAAGATTGGCTAAACTTCCTGCTCCTATATTGGATCGTGCCAAATATATTTTATCTTACTTAGAAGTACAGGATCAAAACAGTGATGCGGCTATGGATCTGTTGCACCAGCCGGTACAGATGGAAAAAACCGATCCGAAATTAGCAGAAATGAAAGAGAAGTTGATGCAGGTGGAAACTGATCGTATGACGCCGATGGAAGCATTGATTCTGATTCATGATTTGAAAAAGATCATTTCCTGATCATTATTACGGGAAAGAGAGGGATGAATACCATGGGAAAAATCAATTGTCTGGATGAACACTTATGCAATATGATTGCGGCCGGTGAAGTGGTGGAACGCCCTTCCGGAGTAGTGAAAGAGTTGGTTGAGAATGCGATTGATGCTGAAGCAAAGACCATAGAAATCCAAATCACACAAGGTGGAATCGGTTCCATCATCATTACTGATGATGGTATCGGAATGGACCGTGAGGACGCCAAAATCGCTTTTGAACGTCATGCCACCAGTAAGCTGAAAGAAGAGAGTGATTTATGGAATATTCATACAATGGGCTTTCGCGGAGAAGCCCTTCCTTCGATTGCGGCAGTATCGCAGGTGCGATTACGCACTAATAACGGCAAAGAAAGCACCGAAGTCGAATTATATTACGGAAAGCTTCAGGATGTTCATGCGGCGGGAGCGCCTCAGGGCACAAGTATTGAAGTCAGCAATTTATTTCAGAAAACTCCGGCTCGCTTTAAACATCTCAAAAGCCCGCAATATGAATTCTCATTGATTTTGGATATCGTCCAGAAATTCGCATTGGCACATCCAGATATTGCCTTTTATTTATCACATGACGGGAAACAAGTATTTCAAACAAAAGGAACAAATCAATTACAGGAAGTGTTGATGCAAATATACGGCCGCGATGTCGCAAAGAGCGCTATTGCGGTGGAAAACAGTGATTTTGATTATCAAATCAGCGGCTATATTGCGCAACCACATCACAATCGGGCAACGAAATATTATATGATCTTGTTTGTGAATCATCGGATGATTCGTAATTATCATTTACAGAAGGCGATTATCGATGCGTATCATGACTATATGCCCAAAGATCGCTATCCGATTGCGGTATTGAACATAAACATGGATGCACAGTTGGTGGATGTCAATGTTCATCCTTCCAAGTGGGAAATTCGCTTATCAAAAGAAAAGCAGTTGGAGAAGCTGCTTTATCAAAGTGTGGAATCCGTGTTGAAGGAACATTTACAGGTTGCCGAGGTGACGATGAAACAACCACAGTCAAAGCCGGAAATAATGGAATTAGATTTGAGCTATGAGCGCGATCCCAAGCTAAAGAAGCTTCATCAGGAAGTGAATGAGGGGTTTCAAAATCCGGATACCCTTCCTTCATTGGACTTTGAAGAAATACGCAAAAAAATGATGGAGCCGGTTTCAGAGACGCCGCGGGAAACCAACAATATTCAAACAAAATCGACACCGGAAATGATGGTGGAAGATTGTGGAATTACCTATCCGCAGCGCTCCCGTCCCATTCTTCAAAGACCGGAACAAAAAAGCAAAAAAGAACTTATTTCCCTAGATATAACAACTATTTCCCAAAAGGATGCCGAGATCAAAGAACCCGTAAAAGATGTGATGGAAAAAACGGAAATAAAAAGCACACCGGCAAAAAATCCATCCCTACCTCAACTGGAAGTCATCGGACAATTTCATCAATCCTATATTCTTGCGCAGGGAGAGGGAGGTTTATATATTATTGACCAGCATGCTGCGGCGGAGCGCTATCACTTTGAACAAATTCGCAAACAGATTTTAGCGGGAAATAATGATGCTCAGCCGATGTTGCTTCCGATATCTATTGATGTCGATCCTACGATCATGTCGCAGCTGGATGAATGTAATGAAGCGATGCAAATATTGGGAATTCAATTTGAACGCTTTGGTGATCAAACCCTAGTCGTTCGTGATTTACCGATCTGGATGCAGAACACGGAAGAAAAGGCATTCCTTCAAGATTTGATTGATGGCTGGATGAAAGAGCGGGAAGTCAGTGAGGCAAAAATCCGTCATCTGGCAATCGCCACGATGGCTTGTCATAGTTCCATTCGTTTTCATCGCACTTTAACCATGGAAGAAATGCGGCAGGTGATTGCTGATCTGGGCAAATGTGAACAGCCGTTTCACTGTCCGCATGGTCGTCCGACCTTTATCTGCATGAGTGATGAACAATTAGTGAAACAATTTCTAAGGTAAAGAAGATGAAAAGAAAAGTATTGGTGATTGCCGGGGCTACCGCAGTCGGAAAAACTTCCTGCAGTATCGCCATAGCGAAACAATTTAGCGGTGAAATTATCAATGGGGATGCGTTACAAGTATATCGAGGACTTAATATCGGAACTGCCAAGATCACCGCAGCGGAAATGGATTCCATACCTCATCATTTAATCGACACTCATACCATTGAGGAGTCTTACCATGTGAAAAGCTTTCAGGAAGAAGGACGAGAACTGATAGAAGCGATCACGAATCGCGGTCATCTACCGATTGTGTGTGGCGGAACCGGCTTATATATTAAATCTTTATTGTACGATTATACCTTTAGTGATCAAGCAAAGGATGAAGATTTCATCATTTTTTTGGGGACGTTAAGCAATGCACAACTTTTTGCATTATTGAAACAGGTCGATCACAAGGCATGTGAAACCATTCATCCGCATAATCGCAAGCGTATGATTCGGGCACTGGAAATGGCACATTTAGGAGATAAAAAAAGTGATATCATTGATCGTCAGGAACATAAGCTGTGTTATGATGCATATCTTATCGGCTTGACGATACCGCGAGATCAGCTTCATCAACGGATTGAACAGCGCTTTGCATTAATGATGAAACAAGGATTGTTTGAAGAGGTAGAGGGATTGGTGAAAAGTGATCCGAACATATGGGAACGTCAGTGCTTTCAGGCGATCGGTTATAAAGAATGGTCTGATTATTTTAACGGTAAGGCAACCATTGCACAATGCGGTGAACAAATTATCAAAAACACCAAGCGTTTTGCGAAGCGACAGGATACATGGTTTCGCAATCAGCTGCCGATGCACTGGTATGATACCCAAACGGATGATTGGCAGAAACGAATTATGAGTGATGTTGAGCAATGGCTTCAGACGAAAGGGGATGGGAATCATGGATGAGTTCTTTGATGAACCGCGGCGCTGTACCCATTGTAATGTCGTGACTTATTGTGATCGTTGTCCGCTTTGCGGAAAGCTATTAGCGCGATCCAAATTATCACGATTTCGCACCGTTGCCGGTGAGGAAACCTTAAAACAGCCAAAGCAATCAGGAATGCATCATGAATTATTACACAAGCAGCGAATTTTTGATCACAAGATCAAAAACGCTTCTCAGTCAAAGTCAAAACAAGATGAGCATTGCGATGAGAATGTTCGCAGTGTGCCGACATGGGAAAGCGATTCACGTCAAAAAAATAAAAAAAGCTTTCATTTACCGACCCAACTGAAAACTGTCATTGGGTTGGGTATTGCTCTTTTTATTTTCATTCAGATAATTTTTGGTTTGATTTTATTCACCGAGCAAAGTGCTGATAATACATGGACTCCCGGCGGCGATGATCTTTATGTTTATGGGAGTCAATACTTACCCGAGACACATGAGATGGCCTTGGATATGGAAAACAGCGGTGATCGCTGTATTGTGACAGATGTCTATTTATATGATGAAAATAATCAAGTCGTCAGTCAATTTGATCAGCTGCTTGTGTTACCGCATATGCAATTAACCTTAACACTGGATAGTAAGGATGAATCTGATCTTTATGAATTCAAAAATACTCGCGCATATGAAATCGATTCCACAAAACCGGATTTTGAATATACTTCTTTCACGCTTGACGGAGATACAAATGTATTTGTGGAGGACGAAATCAGTACCGATGATTTGGAAATACTGGTTCGTTATTTGTATGAGGCCAGTCAATACGGCATGGGCAACTTGATGAAATCGTGTGATGTGGAAATTTGGGACGGTTCTGCATATGAGGTGGTTATTGAAGATGGAGAAGCGACCGTAACCTATCTAAACGAGGACAAAGAAGCGCAATTCAGCTATTCTTTTTCCGCCGATTAACAGAGAATTAATTTCATGAAGGTTGATATTATAAAAAAGACATATTATAAAATTAAAGTATAAGAAAATCCTTTTGTTATCGTGTCTTTAATTTGATTTCAACACAATTTCATTAAAATCTATGAGCATTAAGATGAAGTAAAAACCAAAGTTTAACGAAAATTTTATTTGAATGCAGAAGATGAGTGCGATAAAAAGTATGGTTGAATAAAACGGATAAAAACATGGAAACGTTTTCATAAAAACTGAATTTTTGCGGCAAGATTTAGCAAATGACAAGGAAAGAAAGGATGGCGGTGATGGAAAGCACGTTACAGCGAATGGAATTATTACTGGGAAATAATCAGTTAAAGGAATTAAAAAAATCATGTGTTGTATTGATTGGCATCGGCGGCGTCGGTTCCTATTGCGCAGAAGCATTGGCACGCAGCGGTATCGGAAAAATCATTTTGGTGGATCATGATGTGATCAGTCCCAGTAATCTCAATCGTCAGCTTCATGCGACCTATGAAACGATCAACCAAGAAAAGACCCTTGCGATGAAAGAACGAATTCTTTCCTTTCGTGATGATTGTGAAGTGGTCACATATTCACAATTTTATGCCGCTGCGTTAAATGAAAGCATATTCGCCGATCAAATCGATTTTGCGGTGGATGCCATCGACACCGTAAGCAGTAAGTTAGATTTCATTACTGCGTGTTTAGAGCGCGGTGTTCCTTTTATTTCCAGCTTAGGGATGGCCAATCGTTTGAATCCCACCGCTTTGCGAATCGGAGAACTCATGCAGACAAGTTATGATCCGCTTGCAAAAGTGATGCGCTCGCAAGTTCGAAAACGCGGCATTTGCCGTCCAATACCGGTTGTTTACTCCATAGAACAGCCACGAAAACAAACCAAAGTGATCAATGAACAAGGAAAAACACGAAAAGAACAGATGCCTCCGGCAAGTTCACCCTTTGTGCCGGCCGCGGCCGGTTTGGCCTGTGCATCTTATGCTATACGAAGTATTCTTGAGCGAAAGGAAGCCAAAACAGATTTTTCTCATCAGCATGGTTTTGAAAATTCATTTCAGTGAAATACAGATCATTCAGGAATCTTATGCTTGTATATAATAAAAAGAGCGATGAGGAAAATCCTTCATCGCTTTTATCAATGCGGTTAATACCGCTATATGAGAAAGGGAGAACTTCTCCCTATTCATTATTTTATGCCGTTCTTTTCCTTTTATACATAAAAGTATATAAAAATGGTTACTGGAAAAGATTTCATTAAGCAGGAAAGGAAAAAGCATGGTATAATGTTGACGTTATGAGGAGCGATTTTATGCGAAAAGGCTTATTCATCACATTTGAAGGAAATGACGGATGCGGGAAGACCACTATTTCCACCAAAGTGTACGAATCATTAAAAGAAAAAGGGGAACCGGTCGTTTATACACGGGAGCCGGGAGGAAACGATATTGCCGAACAAATTCGCGCGGTGATTCTGGATCCAAACAATACCGCGATGGATGCGCGTACGGAAGCATTACTATATGCGGCCAGTCGGCGCCAACATTTGACGGAAAAAATTCTGCCGGCTTTGGCTGAGGGAAAAATCGTTCTTTGTGATCGTTTTATTGATAGTTCATTGGCCTATCAGGGAATCGGTCGCGGTATCGGCATGGATGAGGTTTTACAGATCAATGAATTTGCGATTGAAAATCATATGCCCGATGCAACGATTTTTTTAAGCGTCTCGCTTGAAACCGGCTGGAAGCGAGTGTCTCAACGGGGACAATTAGATCGATTGGATCAGGAAAGCCGAGAATTTCATCAACGGGTAGCGGAAGGGTATGAACAGGTGAAGGCGCGCTTTGCGCAGCGTATGATCGTGATTGATGCGGAAGCGGATATGGAAACTGTTTTTGCCCAAGCACTTCATCATACAGAGGAGATCATAAATAAGTATGATAAAACAACAGCTTGCTCATGAACAGCCGATCGCATGGCAAACGCTGAGTCATGCCTTAAAGAATGATCAGCTGGCTCACGCCTATTTATTTCACGGCCCGAAAGGAACTCCCAAATCAGAATGTGCATTATTTGTTGCACAAAGTTTGATCTGCCCGCATAAAGACGGAGACGGTTTTGCCTGTGAGGAATGCGCTGAATGCGAAAGAGTTGTGCATCAGCAGTTTGCGGATCTGATTTATTTAGACGGATCAGAAACTTCTATTAAAAAAGAGCATATTTTGAAGTTACAACATGAGTTTTCGAAAACCGGATTGGAACATACCGGACGAAAGATTTATATTGTCAATCAGGCAGAAAACGCAACGCCGGAAGCATTAAACGCATTATTAAAGTTTTTGGAAGAACCTTCCGGAAATCAAATGACAGCGATATTGATATGTGAACAAACGGAGCGCCTGTTGCCGACCATCGTATCGCGTTGTCAGCCGATCCCGTTTCGTCCGCTGTCTGCGGCTGAATGTTATGAACGATGCAAAGACAAGATTGATCCATTGGATGCATACTTGTTAAGCGGGATGATTCATCATCCCCAAGAAATCATAGCGGCAGCGGAAAGCGACGAATATCAGCACGCATTTTATTTGTTTCAAAGTTTCACCAAGGCGTTTTTACGATCACCCTATATCGGCTTGGATCTGTTATTGAAAGCAGGAACAGAACGGAAAAAAACGGATGGGAAATTATGGATGCGTTATTTCCTGGAAATGCAGATGATGTTCTACCGTGATTTGATCAAAGGAAACGGTGCTATCGATCATGCCTGGTATCAATCAATGCTTCAAGCTTATCATGAAAAAAATGATCGCTATGATCAATTATTAGAGGTCCTATTAGAGACAAGAGATAAACTATGGAAATCAGTGAATCTGAGCTTATTATGTGATCAGATGGTTTATAAAATGAAGGAGGTGCTAGGATGAATTCACAGAATCCAAAAGAGAAAGAACGCAAAGAGCATGAAGGAAAAAGAGAACAGCGCCATACGAAAAGTGCTCCTCGCCACTATCCGTATGTGGCTTTCGTATCGTTTAAAGAATCCAAAAAGATGTATACATTCGGTTGTGAAAACAACCATTTTAAAGTTGGAGATCAAGTAGTAGTTGAAACCGTTCGCGGTGTGGAACTTGGTGCGATCACTAAGGAATGTGAGGTATTTATCGCCAATAACAACGGGATGGAAATCAAGCCGATCTTGCGTAAGGCACGTCCAAAAGATTTTGAAGACGCCAAAATTAACATTCAAAAAGCCAAAGAAGCTTTGAAGATTTGTGACCAACATATAAAAAAGCTGAATTTGAATATGAATTTGATTGAGGCAGAGTATACGTTGGATCGCAATAAACTGATTTTTGTTTATGTGGCAGAGGAACGCGTGGATTTCCGAGAACTGTTAAAAGAATTGGCTGCGGAATTCAAATGCCGCATCGAATTGCGTCAGATCGGCCCGCGCAATAAATCAAAAATCATCGGAGGTTTGGGTATGTGTGGAATGGAGACATGCTGCAGTCGTTTCCTTAACGATTTCGATGTGGTTTCGATCAATATGGCAAAGAATCAACTGTTGGCCTTGAATATTCAGAAATTGAGTGGTCAATGCGGTAAGTTGATGTGCTGCTTAAAATACGAAGACAGTCAGTATAAAAAACTGCGTGAAGGCTTACCAAAGCTGAATGCGCAAATTGAGTATAAAGGAAAAAAGTATCGGGTTACCAGTATGAACGTGTTGCTTCAACAGGCTAAAATTGAAAATAAGGAAGATGTTCAGTTCTTGGATTTCAAAGAATTATGGCCGGATATTGATTTCTCTCAGCGATAGGATTTGATGATGAAACGACAAAAAAGTTTTGAGAAAACCGGAGCAGCCTTGTATCTGGTAGCGACGCCGATCGGAAATTTGGAAGAAATGACACCCCGTGCCATCGCGGTGCTGAAGCAGGTGGATGTGATTGCGGCAGAGGATACTCGCAATACGCGGAAGCTGTTAACGCACTTTGATATTCATACAAAATTGATCGCACATCATAAATATAATGAAGCGGCCAGTACGCATGGGTTGTTGGAATTGTTGGATGCAGGAAAAAGCATCGCGTTAGTTTCTGATGCCGGTTATCCGCTCATTTCCGATCCCGGTGAAAGAATCACCAAAGCAGTCATTGATGCAGGATATCCGGTGATTCCAATTTCCGGAGCCAATGCCATGTTGAATGCATTGGTGGCCAGTGGGTTAGTGACCCAGCCGTTTCTGTTTTATGGTTTTTTGCCCTCCCATACCAAAGAACAAATGAAAGAATTACAGTTGCTGCGTGAATATCCGCAGACACTGATTTTTTATGAAGCACCACATCGTATGGAAAAGACGTTAGATAATATGCTGACGGTATTTGGTGATCGAGAATGCTGTTTGGCACGAGAACTTACTAAACGTCATGAGGAATTCTTGCGCGGGCAGATTTCCGAAATTCGTGATGTGTGTGAAACATTACGCGGTGAAATGGTTCTCGTTGTATCCGGCTATCAGAAAGAAAAGGATCAGGCTCTGGATATGCCTGCCATCTATGCGCGAATTGATCGCTATATAAATGAGGGATGCAGCAGTAAAGAGGCCATCAAAAAAGCAGCCACCGAGTGCGGCATATCCAAAAATGAATTGTATAAACAATACCATGAACAGTTGAATTCATAAAAAAACAATGGTGAAGAAACAAAACCGGAGAGGAGCTGTGTGCGTTTATCCTGCCATCAAAAACGAAATTGGTTATGGTGCCTGTGGTATAAACATGGGTACTTTTTTTTCTGCATGATGGTTCGATAAAACAGACGATCGAGAAGAAATCACCGTTTGTTTGTATGAGCAAAACAGAGGGGAAAAGACTTTGTTTCATCCCCATAACGAAGGGAACCCCCCCTCTGATATGAAAACGGTTCCACCAATAAATAAATAAAAGGTATATTTCCCGATTGGATGAAAAAAGTACTGTAAATGAAGCATAATCACAAATTACTTTTGTAGAATAAGCGCATAAAACAATTATTTCCCGCTTCTATCCAGAATCAATTCTGACTCGTTTTACTGAAGAGGTATCAGCACATTCATCGGTATTATTCAGAACTTTTTACCTATGAATTCCAAACAAAGCGACAAGAAAAAAGACAACTTCAATGATAAATCGTACATTATAATTGACAATGATTTTACACCTGTTCCCTTTAAGAATGAACCAAAAAAAGAATTGATTGATACCTTAATGAATTGCTGTTATTATTGTATAATATGATAAAATTAGAATATCAATGTGACAGTAATGTGAAAATACCTCTATTTTTTTCACTTTCTTTCCACACAGATCTAGAAAATATACGTTATAATAGAGTTATATGTTTGAGGTGATGGCATGGCGAAGTTATTGATTGTGGATGATGAAGTAAAGATAAGAGATATGATTCGTAAGTATGCGCTATTTGAAGGGTATGAAGTGGAAGAGGCAGAAGATGGCATGGCCGCGGTAGAGCGATGTCGCACACAGGATTTTGATCTGATTATCATGGATGTCATGATGCCGAATTTGGATGGGTTTTCCGCATGTAAGGAAATTCAGAAAATGAAAAATATTCCGGCGATTATGTTGTCGGCTCGCGGTGAGGAATATGACAAGCTACACGGTTTTGAAATCGGTGTGGATGATTATGTCGTAAAACCGTTTTCGCCAAAGGAATTGATGATGCGGGTACAAGCTGTTTTGAAGCGTGTACAGGGTACACATTCGAACCCGATGAAAAAGGATTTGTTTACTTTTCAGGGATTGACCCTTGATTTTGCGGCGCGAGTGGTAACCATTGACGGTGAACGCGTTGATATGACACCGAAGGAGTATGCATTGTTTGCCTATTTGGTTAAAAATGAAGGAATCGCTTTGACCAGAGAACAGCTGATTCGTGATGTGTGGGGCTATGATTTTTTCGGTGATGATCGCACTTTGGATACGCATATGAAACTGTTGCGCAAAAGTATTGGGAAATACAGTCGATTGATTGTGACACTACGGGGAGTAGGTTATCGCTTTGAAATTGTTTAAGGAAAAATTGCGGCTGCACAGCGTAAAGGTCAAGATTTTCACTGCCTTTATGATATTCGGGGGATTGATGCTACTGTTATTGTGGATCTTTCAAGTGCAGTTTTTGGATCAGTTTTATCAAATGAGTAAGAAGCATTCGGTGAAACGTGCAGCCGAGCAGATCAATGAAGTTTTGACAACAGAGTATTTTAAAGAAAGTATAGATGAAATCGCCCGCCAAAATGATCTTTGTGTTTCGATTCTCAATGAGGATTATATAGAACTCTATACAAGCAATCGCCGCGATCCGCGCTGTATGATTGATAAAATGAAACAGGAAGAACTGGAAGGCCTCTATGAAGAGGCTTTGGCGAATCAAGGCAGTGCTTCCCAACTGATCACGACCGATGAAAAGCGGACACAATGGATTTTCGGATTGCCACAGGAGGGAGATGAAGCCCAGGATTCGTTTCAAAAGGGTAAAGGAATTCAAAATATTACGTATGCCAGTGTGTTGAATGTTTATGATGAGACATCGCTGATCGTCCTTGTCAATGCGGAAATCTCACCGGTCAACGCGACCGTAGAGGCAATTCGCACCCAACTGATCATTATTACTATAATTTTGTTGATATTGGCAATGCTTCTTGCTTATTTGTCTGCGCGAAAAATTGCGAAGCCGATCATCACGATCAATGATCATGCCAAGCAGTTGGCTGCCGGAAATTATGAGGTTACTTTTGACGGTGATGGTTATGAAGAAATCGATGAATTGAATCAAACGCTGAATTATGCGGCAAAAGAGTTAAGTAAGGTTCAGCAGTATCAGCGGGAATTGATTGCGAATATGAGTCATGATCTTCGTACCCCGCTTACTATGATCAGCGGATATGGAGAAATGATGCGGGATATTCCGGGAGAAAACACACCGGAGAATGTGCAAGTCATTATCGATGAAGCCAACCGGCTGACCGGTTTGGTGAATGATATTTTGGATTTATCAAAATTACAGGCAGGAGTACAAACACTAGCGGTAACGCCGTGTGCCATTACCAAAATGATATTGCGCTTAACAGAGCGTCTTCAAAAAATGTTGGAAGCCCGGGATTATCATATTAAATTTCAATATGATAAGGAATGTGTCATTGAAGGCGATGAGATCAAATTGAATCAAGTGATGTATAATCTAATCAGTAATGCCGTTACTTATTGCGGAGACGATCGCACGGTCATTGTGAAGCAGGAAGTTGTTGAAAACGGGGTTCGTATTGCTATCAGCGATCATGGCGCAGGGATTCCGGAAAGTGAGTTACCGTATGTGTGGGATCGCTATTATAAGAGTAAGCAGCATCATGTTCGCTCCACCCTTGGCAGTGGGTTAGGTCTAAGCATTGTCAAAAATATTTTGGATCTGCATCATGCCGAGTACGGAGTGGAAAGTGAAACGAGCAAGGGAACCACTTTTTGGGTGAAGCTCCATGATACCATTGATGATAAGACTTTATCGTGATCAAGATGCAGAGGGGAACGAAGGAAATCATCCCAAAAGCATTCCGGCAAAACATCCCATTATCAAACAAGATCAAATAGGAGAGAACTTCAAAATAAAGCGCATCCCAAACTCTCTTTTACAGACACACAACTTTATCGAAAAGCTGTGTGTTTTAATCTGCAAATGATAAGAATTCTATTCTATCATACCATATTGTATTTTCATCTATCGCTATATTATGTACTGCCTTTTTATTCACTGATGTGGAAATGAAGTATATTCATAAGCTTTGTGTCCATACTAAGGCTAGTAATCTTAAAGGAGTGCATAAATGTGAAGGCAACTGGAATTGTGAGAAGGTTAGATGATTTAGGACGGCTTGTTATTCCAAAAGAAATAAGAAAACAATATCGATTAAAAGAGGGAGATTCCATTGAATTCTTTATCGAACATGATCGCATTGTCATACAGAAATTTGATGTATTAAGTAAGCATTTGGAAGAGATCAATCTTATGGTGGAAACACTGGAGGCAATGTTTCATGAGCCGGTTTTGTTTTTACAGGATGAATGGCTGCGGTTACATCAGAAAGTGATAGATGAACAATTCCGCAAGGAGATGTCGACGCATCGGGTGACCAAATTTCAACAGGAACTGGTTTTTCAGGATGAAGATCAGCGTTATAACGGAATTGTTTTTCCGGTTGTGGCATTCGGTGATTGGTTCGGTGCCTTTGTGATGTTGTTTGAGAATCATGCTTATGAAGCAGAAGAATTACAGGCTATTGAGGCTTATTGTGAACTTTTAATTCGCCAACAAGCCCAATAATGTGGTAAACTTATTCCCGTGAGGTGATCTGATGCGGTTGGATAAGTATTTAAAGACAGCCAGAATTTTAAAAAGGCGAACGGTTTCAAAGGAGTTGGCTGATCAACAGCGTGTCTATGTGAATGGCAGAGTCGCGAAGCCTAGCACCGATGTGAAGGTCGGGGATATCATTAAAGTGTTGTTTGGGCATCGTGAATTAACGATCCGTGTGCTTTTACTGCAGAAACAGGCTAATAAGAATGATGCTGCCTTGATGTTTGAAGTCGTGGAAGAGAAGTTGGTGAAAAACAACGTTGAATCCGAGGAAGTGGCAGAAGATCCTCTGCTGTGATGGCGAGTATTCATGACTAGAAGAAGCAAGCTTAATGACCGCAAAATGAATAAACCAATAAAAAGGGAAATGTTTGAAGTTTCAGACGTCTTCCCTTATTTTTATTTATTGAAGATGAGCAATCCCATCAATATCATCATAGGGATACTTACTTGTATCAATACCAATGGACTTGGCAATGATGGCTCCCAAAAGTTGAAAGGGAATGACATTGACAATGGGACTGAATTCACAATCAATGTTTTCCGGCAGAATATGGGTCTTCTCTTGCTGTAAGGCGTAATCACTGACAATAAAGACTTGCTTGGTGATTTTTTTAGAAATAGCGATGGTATCGGAAAGTCGTTTTTGGTTCTCTTGTTTGTTCGTGATAATAAATACGGTATTTCGTTCATCATATGCCAGATCGATTACATGACTGAATTCTTCCGTTTCTATCGCAAAACCACATTTTCGGGTAGTTTCCCATACTTTTAAAGCACTTTCCAATGCCGATGTAAATCAATCCGGTACCCGTAATATTGAATTTTTCCATTTTACAGAAATCAAATTGATATTTCGCAATTCAAGTTTTGGCCTGATCAATGACTTGCGGCAGCTGATTGTGAAGTAATTCCATCATGTTGCTTATTTTCAGTCGGTCATTTTTTGCGGACAGTTCAATACATGCCTGTCTGTTTCGTTCTCTGCTCCTACGTTTCGTTTCTGTCCCTTGAGCCTTTCT
>CAJUGR010000001.1:36150-54508 GCA_910586285.1 uncultured Erysipelotrichaceae bacterium | reverse complement strand
CAAGAAGATCAGGGTAGCCGCCTACTGCCGCGTCTCTACAGATTCCGATGCCCAGCTTGAAAGCCTTGAGGCACAGAAAACCCACTACGAAAATTACATCACATCTCGTGATGATTCTGACACTTCGGGAAAGGATGTGAATACATGGGACATACACCCTACGGCTACAGCATTGAAAACGGCTGCGCTACGATTAAAGAGGATGAAGCCAATAAAATACGAAAGCTCTATGAGAATTACATCTCCGGGATGGCACTGTCCAAGGCTACTGCCGCTGCTGGCATTGAAACCTACCACGGCACGGCAAAGCGCCTGATGGAAAACGGTCACTACCTCGGAGACGATTTTTACCCGACCATCATCGATCAGGAAACCTTCGATAAATCTGCTGCCATCCGTCTGGAACGCGCCGGGAAACTTGGCAGGCTGAACAGGAAAAAGAATGTAAAACCCGCATTTCCCCTACCGGCTTTCGCATGGCAGCGGCAGAGCAACATTATGAAGATCCGAGGTTGCAGGCAGAATACCTCTACAGCCTCATTGAAAGTGAGGTAAGCTAATGGGAAATGTTATGGTGATTCCGGCCAGACGACAGGTCGGAAATACAGTAAAACAATCAGATCAGAAAAAGCTCCGTGTTGCAGCCTACTGTCACGTCAGCACAGATTCCGAAGAACAGGAAACAAGCTACGAGGCTCAGGTCACGCACTACACCGAGTACATTCAAAAGAATCCGGAATGGGAGCTGGAGGGCATATTTGCAGACGACGGTATCTCCGTCACCAACACAAAAAAGCGTGACGAATTCAATCGAATGATCGACGAGTGCATAACCGGAAATATCGACATGGTCATCACAAAGTCCATCAGCTGATTTGCCCGCAACACTCTCGACTGCCTCCAATACATCCGGCAGCTTAAGGACAAGAACATACCTGTTTATTTTGAAAAGGAAGCCATCAACACACTGGACGCTAAGGGCGAGGTGCTGATTACGATCATGGCGAGCCTTGCCCAGCAGGAAAGCCAGTCAATGAGCCAGAACATAAAACTGGGACTGCAATGCCGCTACCAGCAAGGCAAGGTACAGGTCAACCACAATCGCTTCCTCGGATATACCATGGATGACAACGGGCATCTAATCATTGATCCTGAGCAGGCAGAAATCGTAAAACGCTTTTACCGTGAATACCTCGAAGGCTCCAGCATGGATAAGATTGCCGACAGCCTTATGGCTGACGGTATCCTTACCGGCGCTGGCAAGAAAAAATGGCACACCAGTACCATCAACAAGATTCTCCGCAACGAGAAGTACATGGGCGACGCGCTGCTTCAAAAGACCTATACCACAGACTTCTTAACAAAAAAGCGGTTCAAGAACAACGGCACCGTCCCTCAATACTACGTTGAGGGCGACCACGAAGCAATCATTCCAAAGGAGTTCTTAATGCAGGTGCAGGCAGAGCTTGTCGCCGCCGGGTAGTTCACTTCAGTCCGACAGGCAAAAAGCGCAGCTTCTCCTGCAATCACTGTTTTGCACAGATGGTTTTCTGCGAAGACTGCGGCGAACTTTACAGGCGCGTTCACTGGAACAACCACGGCTGCAAGTCCATCGTCTGGCGCTGTATCAGCCGCTTGGAACCGACCTCGGCTGAAAAGAACTGCACCAACAGGACGGTAAACGAGCTCCTGCCGCAAGAGATCACGGTCAAGGCCATTAACCAGATTCTCACCGAGCGGGACGTCTTCCTGAAAACCTTACAGCAGAACATCGCCAAGGCCGTGGTCAACGCTGACACTCTCTCGCCGGACGGCATTCAGGCAAGGCTTGAGGAACTGCAAAAAGAAGTCATCAAGAAGGCAAACAACAAGCAGGACTACGATGCCATCGTCGATGAGATTTTCCGACTCCGCGACCAGAAGATACAATCCGAGCTTGACAGCCACCGCCGGAAAGAAGTCATGAACCGCATCAAGGAACTACAGGACTTCATCGCCGGGCAGGAAGTTGACATCACAGAGTTTGATGAGGCGTTGGTTAAAAAGCTCATCGAGAAGATCACCGTCTTCGCCGACCACTTCACCGTGGAATTCGAGTCCGGGATCACAATCGAAATCGAAGCATAAAAAGAGCAAGCATCACAGACTTATTATCTGAGATGCTTGTTTGCTTTACCTCCAACATGTTAAAGGTTTTATTTCAATTATTCGATCTGGAGAATCTGAATACCGTTTTTCATCAGAAGGATATGCTCAAATGGCTCTCCAAAAGCGGTATCGTAAGCCATCGTTAAATACATCAATACTTTGTCCTTATCGCTCTGATCATCGTCCCCGTCAAAAACAATATCGAAGCCGTTTACTTGAGCTACTATTTCATATGGGAAATGCGACTGCTCCCATTCCTCAGATAAATTTAATTTTAATAGGTTGTCAATATCCCATAGTATTTCCGGGCGACAATGAACCTGACCCCCGTAAGGACTTCTTTCCCATACCGATAAAAACCCGCAAGTCGTAAAATCATAATAGAACTTTCTTCCAATCGACGAGCATAAATATTCCTGTGTACCTGTTCTGGGACAATTGCCAGCGTTATAAGAAATATCAAAGACTTTCCCATTATATGTCAATAATGCGTCCTCTATATTTATTATTATCCCGTGCCGGTCTGAAAAACTCTCAGTTCTGATTCGTCACAAAGATATGCTTGCTGTAAATCTAAGATTCCATATTTCTTTATGGCTTCACACTCGTTTGCACTCGTCGTCACGTGAAAATACACAAAATTAAAATCAAGATATGTTCTCGGAAGATGTCCGAATCTTTTTATTACATCTTCCACTAAATCATCTGTATTCGCTTTCATGCCCTACAAATTTTTCCCAAGTTGAAATGTCAACTCCGCTTAGTCCTACTAATGTTTTACAGGCATTTGCAGAAGATCGTATATCATAAGTACTAAACAAATACAAAACCTCCTCTGACATCTATCTCGAACACTCAACACACCTGACATCTAATCCGGCAACTCAACTCTCACACTTTTTGACCGGATTTGCCTTTGGATAAGTTACCGCAGAGCGTTCTGTCTGCCCGATGCCAAATTTGCCCGATTGCCCGAAAACCGCAGTATTAGCGGGCTTTCGCGGCTATTTTCCTTCGACCCTTGACATCAATACTACTGTCTCAACATGCCCCGTATGCGCAAACATATCCACCGGATACATCTCCTTCGCCACATACCCCAACCGCCTAAAGTAAGCCAAATCCCTCAACTGCGTTCGAGGATCACACGAAATATAGAGAATCTGAGCGACCTTCAGTTTGGCACAGGCATCCATAAACTCCTTCGTACTCCCACTGCGCGGTGGATCCATAATAATCACATCCACGATATCGCCCCTTTGCGCCGCCTTACGCATATACTCACCGGCATCCGCACACACAAAGCGAATATTCTTCACCTGATTGCGTTTAGCATTCATAGCCGCATCCTGCACTGCATCACGATTATTCTCCACCCCGATCACCTGTTTCACCCGATCAGCCACACTCATCCCGATCGTCCCGATGCCGCAATACGTATCCAAAACCGTTTCATTACCTGACAGCTTTAACAACGACAACGCCTTACCGTACAGCACTTCACACTGCGCATGATTAATCTGAAAAAAACTCTTGGCCGATATGCGATAACGATATCCGCACAACTCATCCTCAATCCATCCGTTGCCATATACTACACGCCCCCGCTCTCCCAACACCACACTGGTATGGCGGGTATTAACATTCATCACCACAGTGCGAATCGCCGGATGCGCCTGCCTTAGGGCACTGACAAAATGATGACACCCTGGGAACACCATCGCGTTTACGACCAAAATCACCATCACATCCCCGTTCAATGAACTTCTTCGCAATATGACATGACGCAGCAGCCCTTTTCTTCGTGCTTCCTCATAAGGCTCAATACGCTGCTTTTCCATCAAATGAACCATCGTTCCCACAATCCGATCCATTTCCTCATCATGCAACAAACAGCGCTGATAAGGAATAATGCGATGCGAAAACTCCTCATAAAAGCCTGCCCGGATGCGGCCGCGCCGATCTCGTTCAAACCCGATGATCACCTTATTGCGATACGCATACGGCACCTCCATTCCGACTACATCATGTACCCGCAAAGACAATGAGGCCTGCTTCACCCATCGCTGCAATTGTTCCTTTTTTAATGCAAGCTGTGCCTCATAGCGACAATGCAGCAGATGACAACTACCACAACGATCATAAATGGCACAAGGGCTCTTCACCCTGTTCGCATTTTGGTGTTTCCACCGCACCATTTCCCCAACATAACCATCCTTCCTCTTCTTGACAATCCGCACCGTACCTGCTTCCTGCGGCAATGCCTGATTCACATAAACACGTTCTCCCTGAACCATTCCCACACCATAACCATTCTCCTCCAACGCTTTTATGCTTATCGGATAACAGCGATGAAGCACTACCATAACGCAGCCTCCTTACGCGCCTGTTCGATGTTCTCAAAAACAATTCCACGCATCCCCAACCGGATAGCTGTTTGAATATTACGCGGCTGATCATCAAAGAAAACACAATCTGCCGCCGACAATCTCCACCGTGTAAGCAATGCTTGATAAATTTGCGGCTCAGGCTTAATACAACGTTCTTCAAAACTCAGCGTCATCCCATCCACCATTTGGAAAAACGCATACCGTTCCCTTAAATACTCGTAGCTTTCCTTTCCGATATTACTGAGCAGATAAACACGATACCCATGCTTACGGCACTCCTTTAAATAAGCAACGCTCTCCTCCTTCAGCGTCATCATTTCCATCCAATGTGCATAAATCAAATCAATTTGCTTTCTATATTGCGGATATCGCTCATGATGCATCCGCTGTGCAACTGCACACAAATAATCCCCACGATCCGTTCCCGCCCAAATATCGTCAAAAATTAACGGACACACTTCCTCCATATGCTCATTCGCAAACCGCTCACAAAAAAAACGCTCCGGATCAAATTCCACTAAAACACTGCCAATATCAAATATAACATTTCGCATAATCATCACCATCCCTAAAACAATCCCAACCACGCTTCCTTTATCCATCTTGATTATCTTACTCTCATTATACTTTATCACTGATAAAATATCCAGCCGTCAGAATCCTTTATAAACACATTCGCAATCGCAAAAAACCTTTATTACATTCATTTGCCAAACTTACAACTTTGTTAGCGAATTGTCACGCAATCTCATGGCATGTTTTTATCGCTTCACCTATAATGATATTGTCACAAGAGAATGAAGCAAAAGGAGTGAAACCAATGAACAATCGAACCGATTTTAAAACCGAGCGGATCATCGCCGTGATGATGATCTTAGAAAGCCTGTGCATTCTTTTTCCATGGTTTTTTCCCACCGGATTTGATAGAATCGTATTATCATGTTTATTATTGATATCGATCCTATATTGGCTTCACCAAGCAGAGCTTGGTCTCAAACGTAAATACAACTAGGAGGTAAAGAGATGACAACAATATTACAAGTAGACAATATCGAAAAGTATTACGGCAGTAAAGGCAATCTGACCAAAGCCTTAGATCGAATTTCCTTCCAAGTGGAAGAGGGAGAATTTATCGGTATTATGGGACCCAGCGGTTCCGGAAAAACCACCCTATTAAATTGTGTTTCCACCATTGATACGATCACCAGCGGTCATATTACGATCAATCAACGCGATATCACCAAGTTAAAAAGAAATGCCTTAAGCAAATTCCGGCGGGAAGAACTTGGCTTTATCTTTCAGGATTTCAATTTATTAGATACCCTGACCGCTTATGAAAATATCGCTTTGGCTCTGACCATACAAAAAGCCAAACCGTCACAAATCAAAAACCGGATACAGGATGTTGCGAAAAAATTGGATATCGAAGATGTCTTGAATAAATACCCCTATCAGATGTCGGGCGGACAAAAACAGCGTGTAGCCAGTGCCCGTGCCCTCATTACCAATCCTTCCCTCATTCTGGCTGATGAACCGACCGGTGCCTTGGATTCCAAAGCCAGTCGAATCCTGTTAGACAGTATGGAGAAATTAAATGAAGCGTATCACGCCACGATCATGATGGTCACCCACGATGCTTTTACCGCTTCCTATGCCCATCGCATATTATTTATCAAGGACGGACGCATTTTCAACGAATTGATTCGCGGCAATGATACCCGCAAAACCTTCTTCAATAAAATCATTGAAGTCGTAACCCTCTTGGGAGGTGACTCTTCCAATGTACTTTAGACTCGCCGTCAAAAACGTAAAAAAAAGTTTCCGCGATTACATGATCTATTTCTTAACCCTTGCTTTCGCCATCTGCCTGTTTTATTCATTTAATTCCTTTCAGGCCCAACAAGCAGTAATGGAGCTAAGTCAAAGTCAACATGAAATCATTGAATCCGTACAAGGATTGATAAAGACCTTGTCGATGTTTGTCGCCGTGGTTCTGGGATTTCTGATCATTTACGCCAATAATTTCTTAATCAAACGACGTAAAAAAGAATTGGGGTTATACACTTTATTAGGAATGCCTAAGCATCACATCTCCCGAGTTCTTGTTTATGAAACCTTTATGATCGGCTTGTTATCATTAATTGCCGGATTGTTAGCCGGTTTATTCGTATCCCAATTACTGACGATTATCACAGCCAATTTATTTGAAGCAGCACTCAATTACTCGTTTATCTTCTCAACAGATGCGACCAAAATGACTATTATTGCCTTTGCGATGATCTTCTTTATCATCATGATCTTTAATATATCCATCTTAAATCGCTATCAGTTAATTGACTTGTTAACCGCTGATAAAAAGAATGAAACATTAAAGGCCAAAAACATTTATTTGTCCATCCTGATGTTTCTGTTATCACTTGTGATTTTGGGCTTCACTTATTGGTACGCATTATCTGAAGGCATGAATGCACTCATGCAGTTGCAGATCATCGCTCCGGCCGGAATTATCGGTACCATACTGTTTTTTATGGCACTCTCAGGTTTTCTGCTAAAATTCGTCCAAAGCAGTAAGAAGCTCTATTACCGTAAGCTGAATATGTTTGTACTTCGCCAGATAAATGCCTCTATCAACAGTAATTTTGTATCCATGAGCATCGTGTGTATTATGCTGTTATTTTCCATCGGTGCCTTAGCTACCGGAACCAACCTCAATCGTACAATTAACAGTACAATTCAGCTGGCTACCCCGTTTGATTGTTCTTACGGTGTCTATGACAGCGCGTACAATGATAAAGACTATCTCATTGACTTATCGAATCTGAAAGAAGATCTGAAGATCGATAATCGTGATATTCAAGAAGAATACTTCATTCATGATTATCGCTCTGACATAACCTTTGCGTCATTTAAGCCTTATGTGGACGATTCCTTCGTACCCGATGACCAATTTGAAGAAGAATTTGAAGTCATTCCCTTATCAGAAATGAACATAATGAGAAAGGTTTATGGATTAGAGCCGCTAACATTAAAACCAGGTGAAGCACTGATGTTTACCAGTTCGGAACTGATTCGAGATGTGGTGGATGATATTGTCGTTGAGCAGCCTACTTTCACCCTATATGGTCATTCCTTGCGACTGCGCGGTGAACGGCCGGAAATGATCAATTTGGGCACTACCCTAAATACCTCTACCACACTCATCGGTGTTTGTGTTGCGGATGAATTGATTCCTGCCGATGCGGAACTTTACAGTATGTATTGGAATGTCAACTTGAAGGATGGTGTTGATCAGGAGCAGTTTTCCGAAATGGTCAATCAACGGGTTAGCGAATACAATAAAACGAATGATGGCGAGGAAAGCAAGCAATATATGCCTTCAGCATCAACGTCTGCCCAAGCAGTACAGGAAAACTCCAAAGGATTATCGGTCATTATGACCTATATCGGCTTGTATCTCGGATTGATCTTCCTACTGGCCAGCGCGGTGATTCTCGCTCTCCAACAATTATCACAAGCAACCGATAACAAACATCGCTATCAGATTTTAAACAAAATTGGAGCCGAAAAACGTATGATATCCCAATCGGTTTTCCTGCAGCTGAGCATCTATTTCTTCATGCCGCTGTTACTGGCTATTGTACACAGTGTGGTTGGTATCCAAGTGGTTAATTCCATTGTCGTTGTTTTCGGTGAAAGCGACTTATTCCTATCCTCATTAGTTACCGGGGGGATGATCTTATTAATCTATGGTGCCTACTTCCTCTTTACTTACTTCGGTTATCGCCATATATTAGAAAAATAATCACAAAAACGCCTCATGCAAGAATAGAACGCATAGGCGTTTTTTCTTCGCATGCAATATTGCGAGAGGAAAACATGTACGATATAATATGCACAAGAAGGGAGGATACCAATGGAATGGAAACAATGTAACAGTGATGAAGACATCAAAGCGTTGGCACGCTGTGCCCATACCGTATGGAATGAACACTACTCCTCGATCCTGTCCCAAACACAAATTGATTACATGGTGAAACGATTTCAAAGCTTTGAGGCGATAAAAAAATCCATCAATGAAGAAGGATATGTATATTATATGCTTTATCATTATGAAGAGGTGATCGCCTATTGTGGGTTTCAAGTACAGGGGATACGATTGTTTTTAAGTAAATTGTATGTTTTAAAGTCGTGGCGAAATTACGGCTATGCGAGTAAATTGCTTGCTAAAATGACGGACTATGCCCGTGAACATCAGTTAGAATCCATTTATCTGACATGTAATCGCTTCAATTCTAACAGTTTGGATTTTTATCGCCATAAGGGTTTTCAAATCATCGACAGCGCAGATACCGATATCGGTCACGGATTTCTCATGGAGGATTATATTCTGGAAAAAGAAATCACAGCTGAATCTTAAGGGGCATGAACATATAAATGAGCATTCTTTTCCAATTATGAATAAAGAGCCTACAAATCAACGTAAGCTCTTTTTCTTTTCCTATGATATTTTTGATAACACATGTCTTTATTCGCATCCTTCTACTTTGCGAATATATTGAATTCCCAGACAGCCGATACCGGTATGTACCGAAATCACAGCGCCGATATAACCGAAATAAAATTGACGCCCCGGCATCATAGCAATCATTTTATCCAACAGTTCCTGACACGCTTCGGGGGCATCGGTATGCAGGCAAGAAACCACATAATTTTCATCCTGCATCGCTGCCGCAAAAGTTTCCATCGCTTTGAGCTGGGCCCGTGACATCGTACGAACCTTGTCATACACATCAATCTTTCCGGAGCTTTTTATATTCAACTGCAAAATCGGTTTGATTTTTAATAAACTACCCAAGGCGGCCGCCATGGGTGTCAATCGTCCGCCGCGTTTTAAATGCTGCAAATCATCGGGAATGATCAGCGTATCACTGTCTTCTACTGCTTTCTGAAGCCTTTTTACGATCGTTTCCGCATCTAAGCCCTGATCCGCCAATTTCTTTGCGCATTCCGCAAGATATCGCTGTAAATAGCAAGTCGTATAAGTTTCCACGATATACAGCTTGATTCCGATATCCTGTGCCACCGCTGTCATCACTGATGCCGTAGATGACAAACCGGATGTAATCGGTACGCAGATGAGTGCATCCACACCCTCATCTTTCATTTTTTTCAAGGTTTCTTCTATCATGCCGATCGGCGGCATAGAGGTAGACATCAGCACACCCTCATGCAGTAACTGATATACTTGATGCAAATCAATTGTAATTCCATCCAAATATTGTTCTTCTCGCTTCAACACTTGCAAAGGAAGATAATAGATTCCCTGTTCCTGTGCCTCGCTCTGCGTCATCCCGGAACCGCTGTCTGTTAAAACTGCTATTTTCATAATCGGCCTCCTAACCCATAGTCGCGTTTATTATAACAATATTGAGGCAAATGTCAAATCCGAATCATGGCAATCGACAGTAAATCACGATAATCCATATGCCAAAGAGAGCAGCTGAAAAGAATACCACAGAAAACAATGCGAATTGATCAGAAATTATCCCTCTGAATCAAAAACGGGTAATAAAAGGTTGCATCCCCGCCGTTTTGGTTGTATGATAATAGACAGATAAACGTTGAATAAAGGATAAGTAGGATGATTGTCTTCCTTTACAGAGAGTTGACCGATGCTGAGAATTCAACAAAGCAATCATATCGAATTGGGCCTTTAAAGTTACGGTGTCAACCGCGGATCGATCCGTTATCACAAAGAGCTGCATTGCAGGAAGCCGGGTGGCACCACGTATTGTATACGTCCCAGTCTCGGGCTTTTTTTATGGAAAAATCTACGGAGATACCAATAAGGAGGATTTTTATGAAACGAATGTTAAGTGGAGTGAAACCGACCGGACGATTAACGCTGGGAAATTATATCGGTGCGATCTCTCAGTTTGTCGCCTTTCAAGATGAATATGATTTATACATCTTCATTGCGAATATGCATGCCATCACCGTTCCTCAGGATTCAAAAGAACTGCGGCGAAACACACGCGATTTGATCGCACTATATTTGGCCTGCGGTTTGGATCCGCAAAAGGTCACCTTGTTTGTACAATCATATTTACCGCAGCACACCGAACTTGGATGGATTTTAACTTGCCATTCTTATATGGGAGAATTACAGCGCATGACGCAATACAAGGATAAAACCGCCAAAGGAGAAACCGGAATTACGGCCGGATTATTTACGTATCCTTCCCTCATGGCAGCTGATATCTTAATGTATGATGCCGATTATGTGCCGGTAGGAATGGACCAAAAACAACACGTGGAATTGGCTCGTAATCTGGCCGAGCGTTTCAATCACCGTCACGGTGAAACCTTTGTGGTACCGGAACCGATCGTACCTACGGTCGGTGCCAAGATCATGTCGCTGCAAAATCCGACTAAGAAAATGAGTAAATCGGATGATAATCCAAAGGGCACCATTGACTTATTAGATGAGCCCGCTGTGGCACGCAAAAAGATTATGTCTGCCGTTACCGATTCGCTTGGAGTCATCCATTATGATGTAGAAAATCAACCGGGAATTTCCAACCTGTTAACAATTCTTTCCCGATTAAGCGGTGAAGCGATTGAAGATATCGTGAAACGGTATGAAGGAAAAGGCTATGGAGACTTCAAAAAAGAAGTGGGACAAGCGGTCTTTGACTTCCTGACCCAACTTCAAAACAAATATCAACAAATCATCGCCGCCGGACAAATTGATGAAATCATCGCCGCCGGCAACGCCAAGGCAGGCCGTATTGCCGACAAAAAAGTAGCCAAGGTGAAACGCAAGCTCGGATTAAACATATTGAAGTAATACAGTGCTTCATAGCCGCAAAGTTCCCATTCAAAAAGCCTTATTGAATAACGTTCAATCAATCATCCGATAAGGCTTTTTTTTGTTTTATCCTTCACATCATTTCCATTAAGCTAATAAGCCGAAATAAACCAGGACAATGACGCCCAATACGATACGATAAACACCGAAAATCTTGAAATCGTGCTTGCGGATATACGTTAGCAGCATCCGTATTGCGAATACCGAGACAATGAAAGATACAAAGGTTCCGATCAGCAGCAATCCTAACTCGCCGAAGGAAAACATTCCCACTTTCACAAAATACTTCAATAATTTTAACCCGCTTGCTCCTGCCATTACCGGCACAGCCAAAAAGAAGGAAAATTCACTTGCCACATAGCGAGAACAGCCCAACAGCACTGCCCCCAATATCGTCGCACCGCTGCGCGAAGTTCCGGGAACCGCCGCCAGCACTTGAAAACAGCCAATCAAAAAAGCTGTTTTATCGCTTAAATCATCCAGACTTTGAACCGAAGGACGCTTAGGTCGACTTTCAATCACAATAAACGCAATACCGTACAGGATCAACGTTGTCGCTATCACAAACTCACCGGATAAATACGATTCCAATATCATATCCAACGGTACTCCGACAATAACGATGGGAACACAGCCGATGATCACCTTTCGCCACAAAGCCAGTGCTTCCCGCTTCGCCTGCTCTGACTTTCGTGATGAGAACGGATTCAGCTTATGAAAATACAATAACACGACCGCCAAAATGGAACCAAACTGAATCACGACCTTAAATACCTCGAAAAATTCCGGTGAAGATGCCATCGGAATGATTTTATCAAACAGGATCAAATGCCCGGTACTGCTGATTGGGAGCCATTCGGTAATTCCCTGAATAATTCCCAATATCACTGCTTTACATATCTCAATAAAATCCATACGCTTCTCCTTATATTAATTATTGTATAACGAAGTGATAAAAATCACAATGACCTTGTTTAAATAAACGCCAAAATCAAACCCAACACGGCACATACCAAGCCGACGCCCCAAAACATGATGACAACTTGGGTTTCTTTAAAACCGGACATCTCAAAATGATGATGAAGCGGTGCCATTTTGAAAATGCGCTTTTTGGTTCGCTTAAAATGTATAACCTGAATCACAACGGAAAGCATTTCCGCCAAGAACACACCGCCGATCACCACCAACAACAGTTCTTGTTTTAAAATCATCGCGCAGGCCGCCAACAAACCGCCCAAGGCCAAGCTTCCTGTATCGCCCATGAAGATCTTTGCCGGATGCACATTGAATTTTAAATAGCCCAACAGCGAACCGGATACAGCCAACATAAAAATCGCCAGTTCATACTTTTCCTGCAATAAGGCAAATACAATATACGGAAATAAAGCAATTAAGCTGGTTCCGGCACACAAGCCATCCAATCCATCCGTGAAATTCACCGCATTGGATTCTGCGGTAAACATGATAAAAATCAACAGGAAATAAAGAATGCCCATCTCCCATGTCAGATGAAGAATGGGAATGTACAATGTTGTTTCGGCAATGCTCTGATATACAAAATAAAACAGAATTGCCAATATCGACTGTAACGCAAACTTATAAGATGGTTTTAAGCCTTCGTTATTCTTGCGTACGACAATGATAAAATCATCAATAAAACCAATCAGCGCATAACCGAGATAAGCCAAAATAACAATCATCATCTCGGTATTTTGTAATGAATTTGGCTGTAATAACAGTGATACCGCCGCCGGTACCAATACAAAGACGATACCGCCCATCGTGGGAGTGCCGCCTTTGGCCTTATGCGAAGCCAAACCCTCTTCCCGTTCTACCTGGCCAAACTTAATCTTATGTAGAAACGGAATTAATATCGGCATCACCAAAAGCGTAACCAATAAACTTCCGATGAATGCAATAATATATTTTCCATTCATAGTTTCACATCCTTCAGCACTTGTCTGACACATTCTCGATCGGAAAACGGATATTTCTTATCGTTCATATACTGAAACACTTCGTCTCCTTTTCCGGCGATAACTATTATATCATGCTCTTGCGCAATTTTCACGGCATATTTAATTGCATAGAAACGATTTTCAAAGACTTCGTAATCGCCTTTGATCTGTACGGTCATATCCTTGAGAATATCGGCCGGATATTCGTTGCGGGGATTGTCACTGGTAAATATCACAATATCACCATACGTCACCGCAATTTCTGCCATTTTACTGCGCTTAGTACGATCGCGATCCCCACCGCAACCACAGATGACCAACATTCGCTTTTCTTTCATCTCATCAACAGTATGCAAAAGCGTTTGCAGGGAACTCGCCGTATGCGCATAATCAATAACGATGTAACGATCACACCACTCATGGCATTCCATCCGCCCGGACACCGAATGCAGACGGGACGTAATTTGCTGTCTTTGTGCCAATGAAACATGAAGGCGCTGTAACACTACCAAACATTGCGCCGTATTCACAATATTATGAAACCCCAACAAAGGAATCGTATAAGCTTCTTGTTGTAGGCAAAACGTACTCCCGGTCGCTCTTACTTCACACTTACTTAATTGTAAATGAGCCTGTCCTTGACCGATCGTTACGATTTTACGATCATGAAATTGATACAGCGGATGTAAAGAAGAATCATCATGATTGACAATGATGATACCGGTTCGCTTTAAATAATTACGCAATTTCAGTTTTGTATATTGATAATGAGTTCTGGTGATGTGATAATCCAGATGGTCACTGGCGATATTGGTATAGATGATCTCATCAAAACGGATGAAACCGATTCGCTTTTGATCAATCGCATGTGAGGAAACTTCCATGATAACCCCAAAGCAGCCTGTTTCTTGTGCCGCATGAAAATAATAAGCCAGCGTACAGGCGGAAGGGGTGGTATTGTCGATAGGGATATCGTGATCTTCATAGCGAATATGACCGGTTCCGATCACCATCGTTTTTTTCCCTAAAGCGGTAAGCATTTGCGCCAACAGATTGGAAATACTGGTTTTACCATTGGTTCCGGTTACTCCGATTACGTGCAGATGGCGACAGGGATCGTGATAAAACGCACGTAAAATGACTGCCTGTGCCGCTGTAATATCACGACATTGGTAACAGTTAGGGCATGGTTTTTGTTCCCATAAAACCACTGCCCCCTTTACCAGCGCCTCATTTACATACTGCTCACCATTATCCTGTGTACCCTTTCGGGCCAGAAACAACCAATCTTTTTCAATTTGACGACTGTCATCACTGATTCCCGCAACGATTCGTTCATCCTGACAGGGAACATCAATCATCGCCAATAGTTTCGCCAACTTGATCGTCACCAAGAGTAATCCACACCTTTCCGCCTTCATCCAATACCGAACCCGCTTCCGGAAGCTGATCAATCACGGTATTGCCTTCGCCGCTGAATTCAAAAAGCAAACCTTCCTGCGTTACTTCTTTTTTACTTTTACCGATGAAATCTTCCACGGTGATGCGATTCACATCTCCCCAAACATATTTCTTCGGCAACTGATCTTCCGTCTTTTCCACTTCCAGATAGGGTAAAATATCCGCTAAGCAATTCTTGATGATCGGACCGATCACCGTTCCGCCGTATAAAATATCGTTTTTCGGTGCATCTGCCGCAATGTATAACACAATCTGGGGATCATCCATCGGTGCTGCACAAATCATCGAAAGAATGTACTCATTGGACAAATAAACACCGTTCACAGCTTTTTGTGCCGTTCCCGTTTTCCCACCGATGCGATATCCTTCAATATAAGCCGGCTTGCCGCCACCATTCGCCACAACACTTTCCAATGCATAGCGCATTTTATCACTGGTCTCTTTGGAAATCACCTGCCGTTTCACTGTCGGCTGGAACTCCATAATCGTGTCATGTGTCAAGGGATCTTCAATGGCCTTAGTAATATAAGGCTCATACAGCGTTCCGCCATTCACAATCGCACTGAATGCCGTTACTAACTGAATCGGCGTCACCGAAAGCCCCTGACCGAAAGCAACAGTCGCCTGTTCCACCTCACCCATGGCTTCCTTTTGAAACATGATGCCGGTCGATTCACCGGGCAGATCAATTCCGGTTTTTGCTCCGAAGCCAAAATTGGTCACATACGAATATAAGTTATCCAATCCCAAACGACGTCCGATTTCCACAAAGCCCGGGTTCGATGAATTCTCCAATACTTGTAAAAACGTTTGTAAACCATGACCCCCGGCCTTCCACGATTTAATCCGCGCTCCGCCAACCATTTCATATCCCTTATCCATATACGTATCCTTAAACATATCAAATAGATTCAAATCCAATGCGGACGCAAACGTTACTGACTTGAAAGTGGAACCCGGTTCATAGCTTTTCCAAATCGGAAGATTGCGGTTATAAATATCACTGTCATAATCCTCATAATGATTCGGATCAAAATCCGGTTTGGATACCATGGCCAATATTTCTCCGGTTTTCGGATCCATAGCGATGGCCAATGCATTATCAGGATGATAACGTTTCATTAAATTATTTAATTCACGTTCAACGATGTCCTGAATCTGCGCATCAATGGTTAATTTCACATCCATACCATGACCGGGAGCCTCATACGATTCGTTATACAATTCCACATTGTGTCCCTTCGCATCAAAGGGAATATTTAAGGCACCACTCTTCGCACTCAATATGTCATCATATTGGAGTTCCAAGCCTGCCAGTCCCTGATTATCAATGCCGGTAAAACCCAACACCTGCGCCAAATAGCTCTGATTGGGATAATGACGCAGTGAATCCTGAACCAAATAAACACCCGGCAAATCCATTTCCTCCAATTTGATCGCTTTATCATCGGAAATCAAGCGACCCTCCGGCTGAATTTTTTGCGTACTGACGCGTTTGGTAATCGTTTCATAGATTTTATTTTCATCCGCTTCCAACACTTCCGCAAGCTTTTGTGCGGTAGAACGTGCATCCACGATCTGTGCCGGTACCACCATAATCGAAGTGGAGGGAATATCATGCGCCAAAACATTGCCGTTTTTATCCAAAATACTGCCGCGTAACCCGGCGATGGTAAAATCACGTTCCCATAAATTCATTGCTTTTTCCATGATATCGTCATGATGAAAAATCTGTTCATAACCTAACTTGCCTAAGATAAGCGCAAAGATGCAGCAACAACAAATAAAAATCGTCATAATACGTTTTTTTACTTTACCGCGGATCATGGCACCATCACCTCTGTCTTATTTTATGAAAACCAAGACCCTTTCATGTCAGTCCTTATACGATGATTTTTTTGAAATCATTTCATAAGAACCGGATGATATTGATCCAAGGAAAAGGAAGCATTATAATAAATACCAAATGATAGGCATATCTAGGCCCACTGAATGGCTAATTCCGGAATAAGAATAAAGTATGCAACCATCGGTTGACAAATTGCATGGTCTGGGTTGGTGGTATGCAACCCCATAAGTTGATAAACTTAAAGCATCAATCATATGAGGAGGAAAGAATCATGAATTTCGCAAATAAAATAATCCAGCTTCGCAAACAAGCCGGATGGTCACAAGAAGAATTAGCAGAAAAGATGAATGTAACACGACAATCCGTTTCCAAATGGGAAAGCGACCAATCTGTGCCTGATCTTGAAAAAATAGTGCAGCTCTCAGAAATGTTCCATGTAAGTACGGATTATTTACTCAAGGATCGAATCGAAAACATGAATGATACAAGGATCACAGAAACAGCGTCTACCCAAAAATATGTAACCAGAGAAGAGGCAAATACTTTCCTTGCGATCAAAGCGTATACCTCAAAGTCCATCGCTTATGCAACACTATTATGTATCATCTCTCCGATTTGTCTGTTTACTTTAGGAGCGATCAGCGAATCTCCCAATTATAACCTTGCTGAAAATATAGCGATAGGAATCGGCATGATTGTTTTACTTATCCTTGTCGCCATCGCCGTTGTGATTTTTATTTCCAGTGGCGGAAAGACTGCATCATTTGAGTATTTAGAAAAAGAAACATTCGAAACCGAATCCGGTGTTAAGGAAATGGTAAGAGAACAGAAAAATGAATATAAAAGCACTTACATCAAAAAGAATATGATTGGGGTATGCTTGTGTATCATAGCGATCATTCCGCTTTTTGCCGGATTGATGTGGGATGAAAAAAATGACTTATTACTGACAGCCATGCTTTCTACCACCTTGATCTTAGCGGGACTTGGTGTCGTTTTCTTAGTACACAACGGTATCATTTGGGCCAGTTATGAAAAGTTGTTACAGGAGGGCGATTATACCGCCGAGAAGAAATCAAAGGCATCCGTGACCTCAGCCGTAAACAGTGCTTATTGGTTGGTAGCGACTGCCATCTATTTAGCATACAGTCTTACTACTAATAATTGGAGATCCAGTTGGATTATTTGGGTTGTGGCAAGGATCCTGTTTCCCGCAATGATCGCGATTATGAATGTATTAAACAAAAGAAGAAGTTAAATGGATGACTATGTATATCGCATCATATCTGTTACTATTCGACGGAAATGAAAATCTATCATCGACAGTGTTTTTAAAGGTGTACCCATTGGATACACCTTTTCCTATTTTATATGTTTTCCCGCAAGAGACGATAATTCGACTCAAATGGTTACGCAGTGCATAGCCTTTTAAAAAAACAAATAAAACTTGCGATACATTTCAGATTGTTATGGCAAATCCTTTTCCGAAATCCTGTCTTTACAAATCTTGGGTTGCTTCTTACCCATGTTGCTTAACACCTCATATTTCGTATGCACTACCTTTTTTAGTTCCAGTAAAAAAAGAGGCCATTTCAGCCCGGCAATTTTCATAGCTTGCTTCGCTGTTATGACCTCTTTTTATTTTTAAAGTTCTTCTTTTGACAAAGCTACCAAGCGTTTA
>CAJUGR010000001.1:0-36140 GCA_910586285.1 uncultured Erysipelotrichaceae bacterium | reverse complement strand
AGTTTCACTCATCAGGAAGTCCATCATCTTGTCATAATCCGGCTCCTTAGAGTCAATCGTCAACGGCTGATCCTTACGCGGATCGAAGCGATACAGATCCAAATAACCGCATTCTACGGCTTTGGCCTGTGTTCTCTGATGGTTTGCCAAACCGCCTTTGATACCGTGTTCTGCACATGGTGAATAGGCGATGATTAAAGATGGCCCATCATAGCTCTCTGCTTCTTTCAATGCCTTTAACGTCTGTGCTTTATTGGCACCCATGGAAATCTGAGCGACATACACATGACCATAGGCCATAGCGATCTGGCCTAAATCCTTCTTCGCTGTGGTCTTACCACCGGCCGCAAACTTCGCAATGGAAGCCGCCTGAGAAGATTTAGAAGACTGACCGCCGGTATTGGAGTACACTTCTGTATCCAAAACCAATACATTAACATTCAAGTTATTCGCCAATACGTGATCCAAACCGCCGTAACCGATGTCATAAGCCCATCCGTCACCACCGATGATCCAGATGGATTTGGAGATCAGATCTTCATCTGCCAATGCTTTCACATCGCTGTTGGTTTCTTTCGCTGCCAATGCTTTAATTGTCGGTGCGATTTCACGTTCTGCATCACGATCGCCGTGAACTTCAAGATATTTCGCAAAGGCTTCCTTCAATTCCGGAGCCACTTGATCCATATTGTCTTCCATCGTTTTCAAGATGCGTGCTTCTTTATAGTTGTTGGCAAGTGCCATACCATAACCGAATTCCGCATTGTCTTCAAACAAGGAGTTTGCCCATGCGACACCCTCACCGTTTTTGTCATTGACGAACGGTGTAGACGGAGTAGAAGAACAGTAGATCATCGAGCAGCCGGTCGCATTGGCTACGAGCATATCGCGACCAAACAGCTGGGAGATCAGTTTATAGTACGGAGTTTCACCGCAGCCCGGACAAGAGCCGGAAATTTCGAAGTACGGCATTAAGAACTGAGAACCCTTTACCGTATCCTTCGGGAAAAATTCCGTCTTATATTCGGTTTGTTTGAATAAGTAATCGGCCAACGGTTCTTCATTCAATTTCTCATTGATGTCAACCATTTCCAGAGCCTTATTGCCGGCTTTACCCGGACATTCTACCGCACACAGGCCACAACCGACACAGTTTGCCGGGGTTACCTGAATACGATATTTCATATTCTCTACGCCTTTGCCCATTGCCGGAATTGTTTCGAATTCCATCGGTGCATTAGCCATTTCTTCATCCGTCAATAAGAACGGACGAATCGTAGCATGCGGACATACGAAGGAACAGATACCACACTGGATACAGTTTTCCGGATGCCATGTCGGTACTTGAACCGCAATGGTACGTTTTTCTTCAAATGATACATTGTTGCGGATGGAGCCATCCAACAAGAAGTCGTTCGCAAATGCGCTGACCGGCATATCATAGCCTTCCAAACCGTTGATAACTGCCACGTGCTTATCGAAGTATTCATCTCCGCTCAACTGACGAGCGGCATTGTAAGTCAACTCGGCCCAGCTTGGATCCACGCTGACTTGTTCGATACCGTCTTTTCCGGCATCAATAGCTTTGTAGTTCAGCTGAACCACCGCATCACCCTTCTTGGAATAGGATTTCTTCGCTGCCGCTTTCATCAGATCTACTGCGGTATCATACGGCATGATCTGTTCATTCAATGCGAAGAACGCCGACTGTAAAATCGTGTTGGTACGACGTCCCATACCAATTTCCTGTGCGATCTTTGTCGCATTGATAATGTAGAATTTAGCTTCTTTCTTTGCCAACTGTACTTTCATACGATTTGGCATATGTTCAACGATCTCTTCTTTAGAGAACGTGGTATTCAACAGGAACGTACCGCCTTTTTTCAAGTTACGAACCATATCGTATTTGAACATATACGCATCTAACGAACAAGATATGAAGTCCGCATTGTTAATATAATAAGTAGAATGGATCGGTGTATTACCGAAACGTAAGTGGGAACGAGTAACACCGCCCGCTTTTTTGGAGTCATATGCAAAGTAAGCCTGAGCATATTGATCGGTATTGTCACCGATGATTTTGATCGTTGACTTATTGGCCGAAACCGTACCGTCAGAACCAAGACCCCAGAACAGACAGCTTGTGCAATCGGATGCGACCGTGAAATCCTCATCCGGTTTTAAGCTCAGGTTGGTCACATCGTCTTCAATGCCGATCGTGAATCCCTGGATCAGCTGATCGCCTTTTAAATGATCGTATACGGCCTTGATGTGACTCGGTTGTGTATCCTTGGAGCCCAAGCCATAACGTCCGCCGATGATTTCGATATCCTTGTCCTTCAATGCGGCCAATACATCCAAGTACAGCGGTTCGCCCAAGGCTCCGGTTTCTTTCGTACGATCCAATACCGCAATGCGTTTTACACTGGTCGGCAATACATCCATTAAGTATTTTACTGAGAACGGACGATATAAGTGAACCTTAACCATACCGACTTTTTCGCCGGCAGCATTTAAGGCATCAATCGTTTCTTTCGTACATTCGGTAACGGAACCCATTGCGATAATCACGCGATCGGCATCCGCTGCACCATAATAAGTGAACGGCGCATATTCACGTCCAGTCACTTTAGAAATTTCCTTCATGTAGCGAGCAACGATATCAGGAATTGCATCATAGTGCTGATTGCGTGCTTCCATACCCTGGAAGAAGATATCATCATTCTCCGCACCACCGCGGGTAACCGGATTGGTATGCGGATTCAAAGCCTGCTTACGATAAGCAGCCAATGCTTCTTGATTGACTAAACCTTTTAATACTTCATAATCCATCATTTCTACTTTTTGAATTTCGTGAGAAGTACGGAAACCATCAAAGAAATGAATAAACGGTACGTGACCTTCGATTGCCGACAAGTGAGCAACACCGGCCAAATCCATCGCTTCCTGTACCGAGTGCGATGCCAACATACAAATGCCGGTTTGACGGCATGCATAAATATCCTCATGATCACCGAAGATATTCAGTGCGCGGGACGCCAACGCACGAGCCGCCACATGAATGACACCCGGCAGACATTCACCGACCATCTTATAGATGTTGGGGATCATCAGTAACAATCCCTGAGAAGCGGTAAAGGTTGTTGCGAGCGTTCCGGCCTGTAATGCACCGTGAACTGCACCGGCAGCACCACCCTCTGACTGCAGTTCGGCTACCTTTACTACCGTATCAAAAACGTTTTTTCTGCCCTGCGTTGCCCATTGATCCACAACTTCTGCCATCGGAGAAGAAGGGGTGATCGGGTAAATCGCAGACAGTTCGGTAAGCGCATAGGCACAATGTGCAGCAGCGGTATTACCGTCCATTGACATGAAATTCTTTGCCATAAAATCTGTTTTCCTCCTTGCGTAAAAAACATTACTTAAATATTATAATCCACAATCGTATATTTTTAAAGTGCTTTCATTGCTTTTTCATAGATTTCATCACGCAAATCAACAGAAAGAAGCTGTAAAACATCACTTTGCCCGCTTTCGAATCAAAACAGGTCTTATTTCATTGCTGAAAGCTCTTTTATTTCTCCATCGAAAAGAAAGGGTTTCCTAAATTTCTTAACGTCATTGACCCCACACCGATCAATTAGGAGAAAAGTAATTCATTCATTTCCTCCTACTTGATTATGCGGACATAGACCTGATTTCAGACTATATCTGAAGACCTTCCTTAACGGTGTGGCTGCCACGGACACTTTCTTTAACATACTGAGACCTTTTCTTGTTTATTAGCCACAGCAATACAATTATTCCTTTTTTATTCTTCGCCGCTGTACTCAATAAAGCCGCAGCCAACTCTCCTTTTTCGCTGCTGTGCATTCGCAATCCGACATTGTTCCCGATATTTGGCAATCGTGCGGCGAGAAACCGCAATCCCCTGTCCTTGAAGTAATTCCACTAATTGAGCATCGGAATAAGGATGGAGTTTATCCTCATTATGAATCCATTCTTTTAAACTCGTAACAATCAAAGAACGGCTGTTACCGTTAACGGGTCGGAGGAAGAAATCCCGCAGTACGATCATCCGATTTTCAAATTCAATAACTTTATGTGCCACAGCACGTGAGATCGTGGATTCATGAAAACCGAGTTCTTGCGCACATTGTCGCATCGTTAATGATTTCAATGCTCCATGATTCACAAAATAATCCTTTTGATATTCACAAACAAAAGTGATAATTGCCAATAACGTATTGCAGCGCTTAGCGAAACTGTCCAAAAACAGCTGAGCTTCCCGCATTTTCTTCTTTATATATGCCCGAGCGGCATCATCCGCAACATTTTGATATCGTTCGCTAATCGTAAAGCGATCTGTGCGCCGAATCAGTTCAACGTGGATCACGCCTTCTTCCACCTCAATTCGGGCATCCGGATAAATCACAGCGGCACCCTTGGCGTATCGAGCGCCTGGGCGCGGTTCCAATGACATAATCAGTTTCATTGCCTGATGCACTTCCGCCATTTCTAAACCCAGAGCATCGCCAATCGCTTCATAATGATGTTGTGCCAAATCAGGGAAACAATCGCTTACCATCCGTTTCGCTGCTTCAGCCGTTTTACCGCCTTTTCGATTCAACTGAATAAGAATACACTCCTGTACATTGCGTGCAAACACACCGGCCGGTTCCAAATTCTGTAACGCCTTAATCGCTTCGCTTACCTCGTCAGATTTCAAGTGAAAAAGTCTTGCGATTTCCTCATTATCCACACGCAAATAACCATCATTATCCAATGACGCGATTAAAAATTCCGCCAATTCATTTGAATAAGCAAAGCCACTCCAATACACCTGCGCCATGAGTACATCTTGAAGCGTCTCCGTTGCCGCAATCGTATTCAATGCGACCTCATAGCCATCTCCGCCATCCCCCCATTCGGGTACCTCTGCCCATTCCAATAGCGGATTTTCTTCTACAATACGCTGTGCTTCAGCCATAAAAGCCATGTCATTCATGGCCAAAACAGTCAGTGCATAGCGCTGATGTTGTGACAGCTTTTGTTGATGCTGCAGTTTTTGGCGTACTTTTGGCTGTAATTTCATCCATCCGCCTCCTTTCTCTCTATTATAACAAATTTCCTTATGACAATAATGGAATCGTCATATCTCAGCAATGAATCATAAAATGATCGTTATTGCTTATTACTCGTTTTTATTATTGTTGTTTTTTCCTTATAGACACATTGAAATACGCTATAATAATGTGTACAAGCGAGTCGTGCAAATTTAATTGCCCTCTTACACCATGAAAGCCGTTCGGCATTTGGCATACGCCCCTTATGGATTTTCACCGCAGAGGAAGGACAGACCCATCATATTATAAAAGAAGTGCAGTTTATACACTTCCTTGTCTTCCAAATCTTGGGACCTCTAGCCTCCTTGTATTTAACATTCCATTTTTTGTATACCTCACCTTATTCCAGATTACCAAAATTATTTGGTTACGTATTTGTACATATCTCCCGATTGGATGAAGCAGCACGGAATATCACTTCCCAATGCCTCTGGAATATATTTCACCATATATTCCATTCCCGGTTCCTCCAGATTAAAATGTCCCATACCGATAACCGACTTATTCAACCCCAGCATACTGCTGTCACGAATGTATTCGGCCAAGGTGAAATCAATCAGTTCCATCGTTAAGAAACAATCAATCCCTTCTTGATCGGCTTCAATAATTGAATCTTTGGCATCCGCCAAAATATGAAACGGAATGCGTACTTTTTTCACCGTGTTATGAAGATCGCCTAAGATCTTTACACCGTTTAAATGCAGGCGTTCGACCAAAAATTCAGCCAAATCTTTCACGGTTGTTTCCGGGATTTCAAAATGCAAGGGACTGTGAATATCATTGGGACAAATGTAATCAACCCACCCCAATTTATCCGCCACGCCATAGAAAATACCATCGGTATAAGCGCCGTCCCCCATCGGAATGCCCGAATGAATATAATCATGATCACGCCAAACAACGATGCCATTATCCTCCAACAGTTTTTGCTTGGCCGCAAACGTTCGATTACCGCTTTCCTGTAACCAATCAATATGATCGCCGTGATTCCAAAACAGCGCTTCATGGGCGATAATCAAATTCGCTCCTTTCGCTGCCGCTTGTTTGATCACATCTGCCGTTGCCCAACATGTTGTGACGATTCCGGTGCATTCCTGATCGGGATTGCCATAAAGAATCTTGTCACGGGTGGTATCCTCTTGGATGGCTTGTCCTTCCCACTCCCCTTTATGATATGCCTTGATTCTTTCGATAACTTCTTTAATTTGCATTGGTTATGTCCTCCTAGAATAAAACGATTTTGTTTCATTATCAATTCTGCATTGGCATCATGACGCTCATTCAGCACCTAAACGATATTGTGACGATCACTCTGTTCATAGAGCTGCCAAACCGCCTTAGAATCACTGTCTCCGGCTACTTTGCCTTCAATCAAGTGCTGCCGCAGTTCTGTTTCATCAGCCAAAGCAAAAACGCTGTCATCACAATCAGTGATCAACGATTGCCAAGTGCCGCTGTTCAATAACAGATAGTTTGCTTCAATTAAAATGATGTTCGCTCCAAACGAACCTAATCTTCTATCACATCATGGATTTCATGCGAAGAGATCGGCCGTAAATTATCCATTGTGCATCTGGCGATGATTTTTTGTTTCAGCTCCTCCACATCATACGTATCACTACCACTTTTACGCTGTATTGGCAGTTTTACCGTTTTCACAATCCGTATGCATTGCCAAATAAGCATTGAAATAATGGATAAACCATCCATGCCGATAGTTTGTATAGGTTCATGATCACCTGCCGTGATAAATGTTCCGAAAACAGTGACGATGTGTTTTTTCCACAGCCGGAAGAATAGCCAAAAAGACAAAGACGCGGCGTTGTTTTACCTTTTATAAATTCTGCCAACATCTGATAAGAGGACGCAGAATTTGTTCAACATCTCCATCATCATAGCTTGCCTTGACACTAAGACCATATACCGTAAATGCATACACACTATTCAAATCAGCCTACTCTTTCACAATAACGCTGCTGTAAACGCTGAATCCTTGCCGCATTCAACTGATACTCCTGTTCAAAAAAGCTTGGCCAATCGGGATAAATCGTGAGTATGGCATCCCATGTGGATTGTAACAGTTCTTCGTGTACACAGCAACAGTAAATAACCGTGTCCCGCTCTTCTCCCTGAAAGCCCAAACGATCGGCATTTTGAACAGCGTATTCCATAACATAGTCATTGGATTCTAAATATCCTGCCCAAATATCTGCTTCCTTAACTCCCAATAGTTTTTGAATCAAAGCCGCGAAAACACCGGTGCGATCTTTTCCGGAGCTGCAATGAAATAAAATTGCGCCATCGTCTTTTTCCATCAATTCCAACAATAGCGAAAATGCCCGGTTATGAAACGGCAGTATTTGATACCCTTCATGGACAAAAGATGCAGCTTGACGAATCGTTTCCGCATTGGAATGTTCATCAATCAACTGAAAAAAATAAAAGTTTTCCAAACCTTCACGGGTTCGCAGCGCACTGATTTCATGAACCTGAAAACAAGCGGGCAGTTCATAAGGATCAACCTGTCGTTCTTCCTCACTGCGCAAATCTACAATATGGCGAATTTTATGGGCCGCAAGCATTTTGATATCCGCTTTTGTTGCCTCGCACAAACGACCGCTGCGATATAACTTACCGGCCTTGATGCGCTGATGGTCGCCACTGCCGCTAATACAGCGAAAATTTTCGATACTCATTTTCCACCTCCTTCCTGCCTTTTCAGTGACTGCTTAAATGATTGGTATAATAACGAATGCGAATTCCATCATCCAAATACTTGACTGATTTCACCCCCAAACGTTGGCGAAGCCAAGGAACCATTGCTTTCAAACCGGCCTTTTCGCAAGCGGCATGATTGACGACAATCATGCCTAAATCATGATCCACTGCATATTGTGCCGCATCATAGGTTTGTACCCCGTCATCGCTGACGATCACGGCATCCGGCTCATATACCAGCATCTCATATAAATTCGTGATCGCTCCGGTACCACTCACCAATCGTTTCACCTTGCGATTGGGATCGCCAAACACATAGACGCCGTTTTCTCCATCTACTGATAGCGCATGAGTGATCCGGCAAGCAATTTTCTCCAATGATTGACCATCGGTATTCATGAGTCGATAAAAGCTCTGCGAATTTGACGCTGCTTTGGTAAATCCTAAGCGCTTCACCCATTGATCGGCAACCCCATATTCATCAAGGCGGTCCCAAACATCATGGCAGCGATATACGCTGATGTGATGCTTTATGAGCAGTTGACACTTATCATTCGCTGCCTTAAATGCCGCTGTATTCATTTGGGTAGAACATTGATAAAACGGATTTTCATGGGTTATGATCAAATCAATGCCCTGCTTGATTGCCTCCATCACCGCGTAGCGGCTAGCTACCCAACAGACACCAATCCGCTTCACTTCTTGTAATTCCTCCCCCACTAACAAATGATCCCGAGTTTTCCCCTGCCAATCCACCCATGTGCCTTCCTGCTCAAATAAATCAATTACATCCTGTACCTCCACCATCACTTCTCCTTTCGCAAACATTAAAGAAAGAAGACTTCGAGCGCTCCCAATCACTTCAAAGTCTTCCCATGTTATTCATCATCGCAGTCCATTGCCGAGGCTGCAGATAAAGAATTCACATATACGATCTGTTTTTTGCATTCCTCAATGATGGCGTCCACCGATTCCTGCGTCAACGTCTGATCTTCCGAAGCGAGCAGAAAACTCATCGCCAATGGTAAATTCATACCGCAAATGACGTGTACATGATCATTCATGTATGGAAAGAATTTCTGATAGACACTGCCACCCATCAAATCGGTGAGTACAATGACCTCATCGTCAGGATCAAAGGAGGCAAACAGCTCTTTGACCACGACATCAATATCCTTTTTTTCTTCCTCGACATAGGCGTTAATATCATAAATTTTCTTTGCTTGATTGGTCAGAAAATCCACAGTATCCTTTAGACCATGTGCCATATAATGATGGGATGCAAAAACAAATCTTCTCATAAAAAATCTCCTATCTCGCTAACAATGCGCTCACTCTCACCTTTGGGCGTATTGCTGGCCTTGGTTTCATAAGTTCGACCATATTCTTCTGCTTCGATAAAATAGCCTTGATAGCCATCTGTATAGCCAATGAGCAGGAAATGCTTGCGCTGACAACGATTTCTTAGTTCCAAGCCGAACTTGCTTGCCAATTCGCCCGGGAAAGTGACAATGGTGAAATCATCGCACTGCAGCACGATACCGCGAACATGAAAATCCACTGTTTCCATTTTCAGTTTATTTTCCAGCGCCATCTTTTCCGATGTTCTCAGTTTCCATTCATCCACAGGCAAATCGCTTTTTGCTAAAATCGCTTCCGCTTCCGCAATGTCCTGTTTATATTCATCATAGTACGAACGATTATCATATGCAATATGATGATCGTATGTTTGAATTGAAATGTTATTTAGACTGGTTGGTTCATAATGCTTGATGTTGACAAATAAATCATGAATACCGGCTCCTACACGCGCTAATTCGTCAAAGTCATTGCCTTGACGATATTGACGATTACTGATATCGCCGCTGGCGCCGGTAAACGTATAGGGAATCACTCCGAGATCTTCACTCAGTCGATGTCGAACCTCGCCGATGATGTCGGAGGTAATAAGCATATTTTGCGGTCCCAATACCGTTGCATGGCAGTTAAAATTACACATAGCGGCTACCACTTGATCATTGTGTGTGAATTTCACAATGGCAGCGTTGTCCTCAAACGGTGCATGAATATCACTGCGTTTACTGTAAAAGCCATGAATTTTACCGGTGCCAATGCTGGCATCGACATCCACCAAACGCTCGCTCAGGGTGGTAATACTCATTATGATTTGATCCACTGCCGCCACAAAGTATTGCGGACAATCCGGAGTGCCGAAAAGTTCTTCGCCCATAAAGGCATTGGGTAATGAATGAGAATGAATACCGTTAATGATGATATGATCATCTTCAATATCCATAACCTCATGAATTCTTTTTCTAATCACGGTCGCTTTTTCCCCACTGATGGCTAACGTGTCAATGCTCAGAAACAGCACACGTGTTGATTCCGTTTCCAACAATAGTGAAACGGCAAGGGGGGCATCATGCACCCCCTGTGCCGGATGTTTTCTTGCTTCGCCCACATAACCGGCCAGATAAACCGGCGTTTGCGGGGTAATATCAGCGACACAAGTCGCAGCTTTCAAGAGTTATCCTTCTTTCTATGCGGTAAAAATTCCTGTCGCTGCACCGATCATGGAAGCGATAATGATAAACAAAATCATCCATGTCATTTTCACTTTTTTCACTTTCATGAAATAGTAAATAATCGCAACAGCCGCTACCGGCAATAAGGCAGGCATCACGCCATCGATCAAGCTTTGTACTTCCATGACAACATCGCCATTTTGGAAACTCAAACCCGTATTCAATTTGACTACGGTTGCGATCAAGGAACCGACCACGGTTAAACCAAGAACTGAGCAGGCTTCCGTAAATACGGTAATCTGCTTGCCAAATTTCGTGATGACATTAACACCCATGCCATAGCCCCACTCGTATTGTAAAATACGAACTGCTAAGAACGCAAAGGTAAAGCCGGCCCACAAGAAGATACCTAAGGGATTTCCCTCCATGCCCATACTTGCGGCAATCGATCCAAAGATCGTTGGAATCATGGCCCAGCCGATCGTATCACCAATACCCGCCAGCGGTCCCATCAGACCGACTTTGAAGTCATTGACCGCATCCAAAGAAGCGATACCGCCTTCATCTTCGATACCGAGCGCTGCGCCGATGACAAATGGAGAAATCCATGGCATCGTATTATAATAACGCATATAGTTCAAACAGGATTTCTTCAAATCCTCATCATCAGGATACATTTTTCTCAAGCACGGATAAACCGAGAAGAATGCCGAAGGAGCCAACTGTGTTTCATAGTTAAAGGTAGAAATACCCATCAGCCATCGCCAAGCCGCTTTACGCAGATCCTTTTTTGCCAATACTTTTTCTTTACTCATCTTCCAAACCTCCTGCAGCAACCGTTCCGACAGTACCGCTGTTCATTTGTTTCTTATACACCTCGTATGCCGCAGCCAGACCGACCATTGCAATACCCAAAACCGACACGTTTAAGTAGGCAGCCAATACAAATCCAACCAATAAGAAGGACCAGTATTTATTCAAAGGCATATACATTAACAGCATCGCCATACCAACACCGGGCAGTACACCGCCCGCAATGCTCAAACCGGTTGTGAACCATTCCGGCATGAAGTCTAAGATAGCATTGACAACCGGAGCGCCGGCAACGCAGCAAACAAATACCGGAATTGCTGAACATAAGCCGTAGAAAATCGGCGAGATCTTAATTAAATTCAAAGCCTTCTGGAATTTTCCTTCTTCGATCAAAGATGTTTCTTTCCGTGCCAAGAAGCCGTTGAAGATCTTATAAATAACATCAAAGTTTACCCCAAGCATCGCAACCGGCAGACCGATTGCCAAACCGGCTTCCATTCCTTTGCCGGTGGTTACGGCAATCGTTGTAGCGATAATGGCCGCAATCGGATAATCCGGCATGGATGAACCGCCGACGGCAACGACACCCATTGACATCAGCTGCATCGTAGCGCCGATGGATAAACCGGTCATCGGATCACCGACGACCAAACCGGTCAGCCATCCGACAACGATGGTGTTGAAAGCAAACAGCTGTGTGGTCACGGTATCTGTCATTTTCAAATACGCAATCAAAGTAATTAATATAATCTGAATTGCTGATAATTCCATTTCATTCTTTCCTCCTCTTATATTTCCATAGCATGCGTCAATGCCACAGCTTTATCGGTCGTCGTAAACTGTACATCGACATCGGTTCCGTTTTCGATCAGCTTTTTGTAAATCGGCTTTTCTTCATCTTTTACGGATGCACGGGAGCTGACTTTGGTTCCACTGTCACGATCACGGGTAATTCCGATCACAATACGCGGAATCTTTTGACCGGCTTCTTCCTCCAAACGCAGGAACACGTTTGGATCTTCACATACAACAAACACTTTGTGATCATCGTATTTTCCGGCTTTAAAATTGTTAATAGCGGTTTCCTCTGTGATAATTGAGCAAGCCATACCGGCCGGCTTTCCCAAACGCATACTTTCCTTGATAATCGGATCGTTTGCGGTGTGATCATCGATCACCATCACCCGCTGAGCGCCGGACTGCGGCGCCCACATCGTCGCAACAATCCCATGCAATAAGCGATAATCCACTCTGCCTAAAATAATACTCATTCTTTTTCCTCCTTCCTGATGCGCAGCGACCAGAACTATATGTCGTTTTTTGCCGCTTCACTTTTATACTAGCAAGTTATGTGCCAACTTGTTTAACCCCCTTTGTTATCACATATAATCGGAGTTCAAAACCACTGGAATAAATTTACTTAACACTAACAATCCCAAGGACTGACACTGTTTACAATCATTCAATCGACGTAGATGTTTTTTCAATCAATACATATTTTTAATATAAATACTGATATACTCGATTTCCTCAACCGGAATATTGACGCTGTAATACTTCTCCACCTTTTCAAACGATGTTTTCATTTGCGCAATAAACTCCTGCATCCCCTTGTCGCATTCTCCCACTTGCTTCACATAGTCCGCTTCGCCTTCGCGCGTCACCAAACGCTCGATCAAACAACAGATATGAACATACAAACCGAAGCACATATTGTAGTTGAACATCATATTCATTTCGGTTTGTAAGCGATCAATGGCATCAGCCACGTGTTCTAACAGTTTATCGGGATTTAAAATGGTCAATGATCCGATGATATTCGATAAGGAAAAATTCTTCAGAATATTCTTACTGAACTGTTCCAAGCTTTCTTCATTCATCAAATCACGAAAGTGCATTGTCAGAAAATTAAACGAATTACTCATGATTAATTCTTCTACCGGCACAAAACGAATATTTTCTATGTTTGGATTCAGTGTTCCGACAATACATAACACCTCATAGCGCGTAAAGAAATCATCGTCAAGTTTGTTGGCTAACAAGGTAGAATAATCATAAGTCAGCACTTTTACCGGCAGATTATGTGGCAAAGAATCCACCAAAATTGATTTCAGCTTCTCTGCGGTTCCGATTCCGGTTGCACAGGAACATAAGATTACCTTTTCCCGCTCGTTACACTCCATAATCTGAAAATTGATGGCACATTCTTCTTTACAGCTTTCAAAGATTTGTTTTAACGCTGTTCCATTGCGCATCGCATCTCCAATTAACAGCGCCATACGGGTAGACACATTGCTGGCAATCGCCACATTGGCTTTCGCAGCGCCGCTGACACCTTGATAAATATCCTCTAAACTGCCCATATCCACCAATAACACCAAATCACGGAATTCTCCGCGCTTCGTCAAAAAGTCATTCAGCTTATGAATAATCGCTTCGGTCGAAGTATCTAATGGCATATCAATGGCATCAAAAATATATTGATCCAACATGGAATTAACCGCATTGGCAATCGAAGAAGCAGTGGCATATCCATGAGCCAAGATAATACCGATGCGCCGGTTGATATCACGGTTGCGATGGTACATCTGCATGATTAAGGTAAAAACCGTAATGATAAAGGGATGCAGCGCAATGTCCATATGGCTTTGTAACACATCGCTGATTTCCGTTGTAATTGCATGTTCACGAGCGAATTTCTTTTCAATCAGCATCACAAAATTGGCACATTCCTCACCATAAGCATCAAAAAATTCTTCCATATCCATATATCGCTGCATACAATCTTTTGTTAACAAAGACATGGAATACACTTCATTGTTTTGAAAAGCGTAACCGTATTTTTCACTGATCAGCCCCATGATTGTTTTCATCGCTTTCATGATATACGCATTGGCCGGTGTTTTCATATCACTGTTATCAAATAAAACATTGTTCACATAATGCTCCACATCCCTAGTACACAGTTCAAAGAAATCTGGCATGAGAATGATATTATTCTGCAATTTCTGCAAGTTTTTCAATAGTTTAATAAACAGTGATAACTGTGGTAAATTGTTGCTGATGTTTTCTTTTAAGTGATCAAGGGAAAGCATTTGTTGGCGATCAAAAAGAATGCTGTTGCGATCCACTTCAAAATTGGCAATGATATTGGCCGGTAAATTCAAGGTATGAATTTCCAACGCTCCCTCTTTTTTATTACGAAATAAGGCATTCATACAGGTGGCTTGAACAGCATTGAACAATTCGCCGACATTACCGCTGTATTTTGCCGTAAGCAAGATGTTATAAGCACTGTTGGAAATCATGATTTTGCGGTGCATATTACGCGCCTCCACATCAAGCGCTTTCACCAACAGCTGCGACTTCTCACGAATACCGCGATCCTCTAATGAGGGTACTTCAATACGTACCGGAATACGCCGTAACAACGTATTTAACAACGCTGTTTCCGGATTCTCGGTTGTTGCGAATACAAGCATGACATTGCTGTGGTAAACGTGTTCATTATCCCCCAGCATGCGATAGTTTCCATTATCCATAAACAAAAACAGCTTTTCCTGACTTTCCGGCTTTAAACAATGGACTTCATCCAAAAACAGCACCCCGCCGTCAGCCGCTTTAATCATTCCGATATTATCGCTGTCAGCACCGGTAAACGCTCCCTTGCGATAACCGAATAAATTAGCTGTAATCAATTCCGGATTGTTGGCATACTCGCTACAATTCACATGAATAAACTTCGCATTGGCAGCGATGATCTTATGGTTTTGCCCATATTCGTACATCAACTTCGCAATATTACTTTTTCCGGTTCCGGTTGCGCCATATAACAGCGTTGGTAAACCATGAGGAGGATAGGACACACTCGCTTTGCATTTATCCACAACATCACGCAGCGAACCGTTATGACCGATCAATTTCTGAAAATCCGCCTGTACTTGCCCGTGAATCATACGTCTTAATTCTTCAAACGAGGTTAACAGACTTTTATCGACAACGATGGAATACTTTTCCTCTAAAGCCTCTTTATCGATAAAAACCACCGGGCGGGTATTGATTTTGATAAAAGTGCCGTCATTATAGAATTCATTCAAAAACTGCGAGATCCAATTACGACTTAAACCCAATCGTTTGCCTAATTCGCTCGCATGGTTCAATTTATATTTTTCATTCAGCGTATTTTCTTTTACCAAAGAACGCAGTTTCGCTTTCATGATGACGGCAACTCCTTAAATGATAACAGTGTATGATGAGATAAAAATTCTTTTACTCCTTCATCACATAACAAGGCCAAATCAAAACAACGTTCACTTGTTAAGGATGATTGAAGCAATACATCCTGATCGAGATAACCGGGATGAAATACAACGAGATTGGCTTTTGCTCCATAAGTTAAGTACGATGTAAAGAATTCAGAATAGGGACGATGCAGTGCGTAGAAAGCCGCATGGTTCACAGCCGATTCAATCATTTTCCAACGTGAATCTGCTTTATGCGCTTGGATGGCGATTCCATAAGCATCTGCCGCATCACTGATGGCTCGCGTAACACTTGGCGTACATACGGCATGCACATCAATATAATCCGGATGACGACCGACAAGTTTGATAAACGCATCCAATTGTGCTTCTGTTTCCCTACGTGCATCGAAATAGTCAAAACCATCGATACCCTGTGCCCATTGTTTACGGCGCATGCAGGAAGAAATCAACCGTCCGCTTTCATCTGCCAGCGAAGGAATATCTTTAGGATCACTACAAGGAAAACCCAAAATTAAATTAGTATGAAGTCCCAGTGCCACTTGTTCTCCTTGAATCCATTTTGCGGCTTGTGGGGCATACGGCATATTACTCATCAAACCGATATTTTTTACCAATCCGCTTTGATAGGCCTTCATCACTCCCAAATTCACTGCTTCACTGAAACCGAAATCATCGACGCGTATGATTATTTCCATCCGAACACCTACTTATCTAATATTAATATATCCCAATCTTCACAATAATGTAAACTTAAAACAAGCAGATAGATTTGAAAATATTTCCATTAGTGTTAAGTGTTCAAAATATAGTGTCGCTGATCATTCGGATTGTGTCTTGTACTCCTTCGTTATTTCTTAAAAACCGCAAATAAAAAATCATTAAAAAAGATAAAAGGTAAAATAGCCCTTTATCTCTTGAATAAGATCCCCTGTGTCATTTTACGTTTCCTAATATCATCGCATAATCAATAACGAATCGGATTGATCGTAAGATCTCTGAGTTTATTGCTTAAAATGATCACCTCTGACAGCTTCACAAAAGTACCGGATCCAAAATATAAAATTTAGAATGATCGACCTTGATATAAGCGCACTTGTTGTGTTCATTATCCTTGACTCCGTTTAAACGGGCCATAGAAATAACTTGCGGATGCCCCACCGTCACACAAAAAGCCAGTTCCGGTAATAATTGCCGATTGAGAAATAAAGCATTCATCGACGGCTGCGGTAAAGCTTCCTTTTTGTACAACAGCATGAAAGTATGGAAGCTGTCGAAGCATCATATCAAATCACATCCTTATTCATAAGTTGTTCCTATTTTAACACGAAACAGCTGCTAACGAAACATTTTATCATACCGATGCATTAATGGAAGATACGTTCCTTGAAAAACGCAGCATGTATCTTGATAAGAATCAATCTTCATGAATGAAACGGCAACACCGATAGGCATTGCCGTTTGTTTCATCACAAGTATTCAAAGCGTTTTATTCAATGACAACATGAAGATCTTCACTTTCGGAGATGTGGAAGAACATTGAGGTTTCCGTATTGACTACGATCACATGATGAGGTGCTGCATCACTCACTATCACAACTCCCGCTTGACTTTCTTTGTCGTTATCCACAATAAAGCTGACGTCATAATCATTGTTATCGATTTCTTCTAATTGATAAGTGCCATACGGCAGAGAAGAAACGCTGAGCGTATAGTCGTTAAAGGAATCCAGCGTAAAGGTTTCATCATAGCTTCCGTTTTCTTGGTAAACGCGAATGGTAAAGCCCTCTCCGTTGCTAGGCACGCTTAGTTCTCCATTACCGTTACGGATTCGTTTTTCCAAAACGAGTGTGCCCTCGGCCGTTACGGAGGCAAAGGATACGATCTCTACGGTGTTTTCCCGACCCGGCGCTGCCGTAATTTCGGCGATATTGCTGAAGTCTGCGCCGTTGACCATATATTTCACCATACCGTCATTTCCCTGGGCAATGACCTCATAATCCCCGCTGCGCAAATTATCAATCTCTACATGCCAGTCGTTGTCACGACTTAAGGTGTAGAACTGATGTGTATTGGTGCCGGTTAACAATGCTCGAAACACCTGATCGGCTGCCGGTTTGTGCAATTTATTGGAAGCATCACTCACAAATTGATACAGATGAAGCGCATTGATACTTTGCGAATGATTATTGATGATTTCCACCGCATGATAGCGGCCGTCCGCAATGGTAACCCGGGCATCATTTTTAATTGCCCCGCCGTTAATGCGATACGTTACCGAGCCATTGCCCAATTCTTCAATCTGATACGTACCGTTCGGCAGATCATAGACTCGTTCATGGAAATGATTGCCCGCATTCAGCGTGTAGGTTTCCCGGAAGTCGGAATTGCGAATTTCAATTTCATAAGCGGCATTTCCTTCTGCCGGATGCAATTCCCCGTTTTCATCACGAATATATTTCATCAGATCAAGAATGTTATGACCGTTTTGATTTTGATTGATCACATGAATATGCACATCCTGTGAATGCATCGTAAAGGACGCCGTATCCTGTTCTTCACCGCCGTCAATCGAATAGCGAACTGCTCCGGAATGATTCTGTTCTTTAAGCTCATAGTTGCCATCCGGCAGGTTATCTAATTGTACCCGCCACTGATTGTCGCGATCCAACACGATTTGTTCCTGATGAGCCCCGCTTAACTGAAACTGGAAACACTCTGAGCCACCCGGCTTTACCAACTGACCGCTGTTATTGCGAAGCCATTTTTCCACATAGAGATGATTGTGGTAACCCTTGCTTTGATGGTTAATCATATCTACTCGGTTTTCATTGCGGGCAACGCTGACCAGGGCATAACTGACCTCATATCCACCGTTAATTCGCCAAGTGACTTCATCATTATCAGAGCCGATTTCATCCAGAACATAGTCACCGTCCGCCAAATCTCGACAGGTGACCGTCCAATGATTTTCGGACGTTAAATCGAAAATCTCATTGTATCCGGGACGACTCACATGAACCTGAAAGCGCTCTGTTTGCATCGGACGTACCAGCTGTCCGGCATCATTGCGCACATATTTGGTAATGATGATACTGCCTTGAGGATGATTCTCATGATTGATGATCGATACGGTATTGACATCACCGGCTACCGCGACAATGCCAAAGTCACATTCGGATTGATCGTTGATAATATAGCTGACGGGTTGATCTCCCAATTCCCGAATGACATAATTACCGCTTGCCAGATCAGATAAGGTCGCTGTCCACTGGTTACCTTGATTTAATGTCACCGATTGTTCATACCCCGGTTTGGAGATATGAAATGAATAAGAGGCTGTGCCGCTGGGGCGAATCAGCTGACCGGTAGCATTACGCAAATATTTAGTCATGCGAATTTCACCTTGGGGCTGTATATCCCCGGTGTTGATAATCGCTACATCATGACTCGCACAGACGGAAACCACCGCATGATCCATTTCCTGCCCGCCGTCAATTCGATAGGATACATTCTCATGATCCAATTCCTCAATGACATACGTGCCCTTTTTTAAATTCGCCAGCACAACGCTGAAGCGATTGGATGCATCCAGGGTTACCGCTTTATCATAGTCCGGCGCCGAAATATGCACACGCCAGCTACCACTGTCCGCTACTTTCAGCGTATCATCGCTCTGTCTTATGAATTTGGTCAGCGTGATATTCCCATAACGCATCAGCGGATTGAGAATATCAACGCGATGCTCTCCACCGCTCACGGAAACGATGGCTCTACGACTTTCCTCTCCCCCATCAACGCGATACGATACTTGACTTGATGATTCTTCCACGATTTCATAAGCACCGTTTTTCAGATGCGGAATCCGTGCATAGAAATGATTGGCCGCATGAAGCAGGATTCGCTGAGTATCGTCCTCTCCCTTGAGCGTAACCCAAAAACTATCATTGGGATCGGGTTCCTGTTCTTTGCCGTTTTCATCCTTCACATATTTGCATAATTCAATACTGCCAAAGGATGCGGATGGCGGGGTCAAGGGATTGATAATTTTAACATTCGCTGCCCCTTCTTTCAAGTTCACCTCCGCATTAGGCAATTCTTTACCGCCGTTGACAATATAGGTGACATGATGCCCGTTCTCTTCCTCAATCGTATAACGCCCTAAAGGTAAGTCAGAGAAGCGATAACTCCAGTGATTGGATGCATTCAGCACCACACTTTGCTTTCCTTGTTCCCCACACAGTGTGATCGTATAGCTTTCATCCATACAAGGACGCTTTAAGCAATTACAGGATGCATCACTGAGATATTTCATGACATAAATACTGCCGGTTTCACAATTTTGATAATTGATAATATCCACTTGAATTTCATCCTGAGCCAGCGTGATGTTAGCCTGTGGCGACAGTGTCCCATTGATGCGATACATAATGTTTCCGTAAGCTTCGTTAGGGTGCTGCTTGATCGTATAAGCGCCCTGCGGCAAAGCGGAGAACTCACGTTGGAAGCCGTTGCGATGGGTAAGAATCATATCTTCTTGGATCTGATCACCGTCCAGCATCACTTCAAAGCGAGCATTTGCCGGTGCGCTTTCCAATTCTCCGGCACAGTTTTGAACCATCGCATGGAGCCGCAAAATCGCTCCCGGCTTTTCCTCTTTGTCGGTATCGCATTTTTTACTGCCGATAATGATGTGTACGGCGACACTGCGATCTCGTAAATACACAATTCCTCGCTTGGTTGGCGGCAGATCATCAATCTGATAGTGAACCGCATCTACGTCCATCGCAATGATTTCATATTCACCGCGAGGATAGTCACACAGCCTTACTCCCCAATCATTGGCCGCATTCAGCTGAAAGCACTCCTCTTCTTGACCACATACCAAGATTGAATAACATGCATCGGGAAGCGGAGCATGTTCATTGCCGTTTTCATCCTGAATGCTTAAGGTGATCTCCATACTTGGCTTGGAATCGGTTTCCGCATACAGATTCACCACCTCGTGATCACAGCCCATCTTCACTTCAATTCCCTGTTCAAACCATTCGCCGTTTTGTTCATAAAGCAAGGGTTCCGCTGCGGAAATGACATAGCGTCCCGTTTCGATATTCGCCAATTCAATACACCAATCATTATCGCAATCTAAAGTCAGTGCATCACATACGCCTTCATGTTCTATAAATATATGATATTGTGCATCGGATTGCGGATCCCTGATAGTTTCTCCATCCAGTACATTGGCACAAATCGTCAAAGAATTTTCACAACCCATAGTATTGATCATTGTGATCTTGATATCCTCATCTTCTAATTCAAATTCACCTTGACAGTTTGGAATCCCGTTGATGAACAGTTCCGCATAATCACAGCCAACTTCCTTTACGGTATAAGTTCCTTGCGACAATCCTTCCAATTCGACACACCAGTCATTGCGCTCATCCAACGTGAAGCATTGTTTAAAGCAATCGCTCTCCAATACGATATCAAATCGTTCTCCGCGGCATGGTTTCCCTAAGTTTCCGCATTCATCGCGCATCATCTTTGTGATATGAACCAGCGCATCACTGCCGGCATCATTGATCATGGTAATCTCCATGTCCTCATGATCAAATAAGAATGTCCCCTGTTCATACAGACAATCATTGATCTGATACAAAACATTGCCGTCTTGATGAAGTTCACGGATTTCATAGTGACGAGGACGCAGATCTTCCAAGGTCACACACCAGTCGTTTTCCTGATTTAAACAATACGTTTCATGAACATCGCGGCCGATCAGTTGGAAATGGAATACTTCACCGCATTGCGGTTTTTCTAATTTCCCATGATTACGAATCCGTTTATGCACACTCAGCTTGGGCAACGGCAATACCGTATTGATGATTTCAATCTCGATATCCTCACGCCGTAAGGTAAACTGACCGCTATCGCATTCTTTACCGTTGATTCGATAACGCGTTGTCATGCCGGCTGTCGGTGCTTCTTTGATTTCATACTCGCCTTCTTCCAAATCATCGAATAAGACGCAGAAATTGTTTTTCTCACTTAACGTATAACACTCATGAATACAGCGGGAATCCAATGTAAAGGAATACACATCCTGAGCGCAGGGAGGAACAATTCTGCCATGCAGTGTCTTCACCAGTTTACGCACCGTTACCACACCGCTGCAGCCCATCATCTGATTGATGATCGTCACTTCTTCGTTAGCACCATCCATCACTACATCGGCATGATTTTGACGATTGCCGTTTACTTCATAGATGACCCGATATCCATAATTATCCTTTTGGGTAATGCGTACCTTGCCACACGGTAAATCTTCTAACAGCATACCGAAGTTATTGCGCTGATCAAAACGCAACTCCCGTGATCCCTCACCGGTTTCCACAATCACATCAAAGAATTCTGTCTGATTCGGTTTGCGTAAATGGGAATCACATTCCTGAACCATGATATTCAATTTTAAATTTCCATAGCTTTTCTTCGTATTGACAATCATGACTTCCTGATTTTGATGTTCCATACACACAAGTGCTGCTTCATTCATCTCACAGCCGTTCACAAAATATTGCGTATCATATATTCCTTGGGTACTTTCACTAATGCGGTAAACACCTTTTTTCAAGCCCTCCAATGTAATACACCAACTGTTGGCATAACGCAATGTATAACATGCATCCAAACATGGACCTTCCACATGAATCACAAATTCTTCATCGGCATTGGGCTTTGTATAATCTCCATACGCATTCGCAATATATTTGGTAATGCGCAAATCACCGCTGATTTCCCGTCTGACACTGTTGATGATCTTAACATCTCCACACGTATCATTCATCACTACTAAGCGCGCCTTGCTTTCTTCTTTTCCGCCGTTGACGATATAGGTGGTGTCAAAGCCGTTCACTTTCTGTTCTTTGATTTCATAGCTGCCTTCTTTTAAATGATGAATGTGGACACAGAAATCATTGTTCGCATCCAACACATACGTTTCGCGGGTGAAATAAGAGCGTAAGGTTATCAAAAAGCGTGCCGATTTTTCCGGTTTCACCAAAGTGCCGTCACTTTCACGAATCATCTTACTGATGGTAAGCGCACCCTTATTCTTTTCTTCGTTGAGAATGGTCACACAGTTACAGCTGTTTTCATGAATCCACAATTTCGCTGAAGTGGATTCGCCCCCGTCATTTACAATATAGGCCGGCACATAACCGCTGTGATCCAACTCTTTAATTTCATATTCGCCGCAGCAAAGATGTCCGATATCCACACAGAAATTGTTGTGGGCATTCAGATTGAAGATTTCGCAGCTGCCGCAGCCGCTTAACATGACTTTAAAATGCTCATGGGCATCCGGCTTACGCCATTCACCCTCACAACTGCGGATATATTTACAGATGCGCAGCGGGCTGTTTTGTAAAGGCAAGGGCGTACCGGCAATGATCAATACCGAACCTTCCTCACATTCATTCAAGGTGATCATCGCCTCATTGCTTTCACATCCGGCATTGACGATATAACGAAGCGAGCGTCCTCTTTGATCATTGACGCGCACCTGATAAGTTCCCCCGGGCAAATCGTACAGTCGTAAAGAGAAATTATTTTCCTCATCTAGCACAAACTGTTTCGATGTTTCTTTGGTGCCGACCCAAACGATAAATCGTTCCTCTTGTCCCGGTTTTACCAATTCTCCGTCATCACGGCGGATAAATTGATCCAACAGAAGCACATTGGCCGTATGCTTTTGATTGATAACCTCCAACGTATGATCCCCACACGTTAACATCATCTCTTTATCACCATCCCATTCACATCCATCCAATAAATATGATGAGCGATAACACGGCTGTTCCTCTTCCTTTACCCGGATAGTGCCCGGACGCAGTCCTTCCAATACCGTATGAAACTGGTTCTCCATGTTTAGGATGATTGTTTCACGAAAGCCACAGCCCTCTAGCGATAGGCAAAATTCCATATCGTGACAAAAGTCCAGCGGTTCTTTAAATTCATTGACCACACTTTTACTGATATGAAGCGTAATCGGATCATTGGGCATGTTCGCAATTTCGATACACTGATTGTGGATATTTGCCGGAATTACAATGCCATCATCACAGTATGTTTTTCCGTTTAACGTATAAGTAATCGTCCAAACATCACCGCCTGTGAGTGCGTGTCCGCTTTCATCACACTGTACAATCGCATATTCACACGGTTTTATATCTTCTAATCGCAAATAAGCCTCCCCGTTATCCAGACACAGGGGAACAATTTCGCGATTACCGGATGAATCGCTGATTCGCACATAGCGTGTTTCACATACTGATGTGCGATTACCTTCCCTGTCACGATCCATCAAACGAATGTCCAAAGCCATGTGTGCATCATAGGAATCATCCGCTAACGCTGCCGTCTGGATCAATGCAGGGTGAGCCAATGCACGCAAAGCCTTTAACAAGTGTTTGTTCATTTGTATCCTCCTTCTTCCTGTCTAATCTTCTTTACAACCATTCAGACATTCTAGTATATGAGGCATATGTCCAAAAAGCGAATGATTTTGTTGAAAAAAATAGGCAAATATAAAAAAAACGCGGATTGCCGATCTGCAAATATCCGCTTTCATCTACATAATCTTCTTTTCACAGCTGCTTGAAAAATTTAAAATACGTATCATATTGACGCTGATAGATAGAATGCTTCTGCGCAATCATGTTAAATTCACGCATCAATTTAAAACCTTTTACTTTGCGTGTCACCAGCGTATGGTTTACCATTTCCTCCTGTACGGCACTCTCATGCAAGAATGTAATACCCAAACCATTTGCCACTAATTTTTTAATCATAGCGATTTGATTAATGGATGTGCAATCCGCAAAATTATGCGGTGTTAAATTATGTTGAGCAAGCTTTTGTGTTAAAACATCTCCATTCTTACCGTGTTCCTCACGCAGGAAAAGGTGTTCCTTCAATAAATCTTCCAGGCGTACGATTTTACGCTGCACCAGGGGATGATCCTTCGCCAATACCAATATCATTTCTTCCTTTTTCAAAAGATGCGTTCGAAATTCCGATTTATCAAAAATTCCTTCCACCCAGGCAAAATCAACATTGCCCTCACGCACCGCCTTTAACAACACTTCGGTATCAGCTAAGGTCAAATGCAAATCCAGCTTAGGATTTCTTTGATACAGCGCTGATAGAAATTGGGGCACCAGATTTTCACTAACGGCCATCGTTGCTCCCATGTGAATTGTTTCCCGCTCATCGCCGACATAGCGAAGTTCCTGAAGCAATTTATCGGCACCGCTCACCAAAGAAAGCGCGTGTTGATACAAATACTCTCCCTCTTTGGTACATTCAAGATGCTTCTTTTCATAATGAAACAGTTGCACGTGATATTTCCGCTCCAAGTACTGGATATGCTGAGTCACCGCCGGCTGTGTAATATGTAAATTCTGGGCGGTTTTCGTATAATTCATCGTTTCATGTAAATCCATAAAAGTGAGAAGCCGATAGTCAATCATATGCACACCTTCCTTCTCCTTCATAATACAATAGCGATCTTTGATTTACAATGCAAAATCATTGTCGCTTTTCCTTTACCATAGGTTCAAGACTCCTATGAATCGGTTATTTCCACATCTATTACATCGACCATTTGCGCAATCGGTATTTGATAATATTGCATATAATATGTTTCATAAATGCGGGCATAAAGGATATAGGTTGGTACCAACAAAGCCGCTGAAACCACAAAATCCAATAGTTTCGATCCGATATAGAGAAACGCATACACGATTAATGTATCGCTTTTGAATGCCGTACTCAACATTTCCCATTCACTCACGTCCGCTCCCTTTTGTAACAGCGCTGTCATGATGTTTTGTATCGTCAGAAAAATCAGTGCCCACGCAATATAGCCAAAGCTTACAGCCACAATCTCATTCCCATGATGATACCATAATTTAATAGAACGACAAACGATATGAAAAGCATTTTTCACACCGTCATGAATCGCAAACACAATAAAGGCTTCAATACTGAGTGTCATAATATAGGCAATATGAAAGAGCGGGATTGCCCATATGGAAATGATTTGATAAAAAATACTAAAAATGAATAAAATCGCAAAATCAACCACGACCATGAGTAAACCGGTGATAAGATACATTACGGTCTTTTTTATGGAAGCAATCATATCGGATCGTGTATATTCTTCCCTGCGAACGCGCTTAAGCAGCATCGCCACAAATGTATTTCTCCCTACGATTTCTGCCAATAACAAAATCATAAACGGTACAGACAATTCTGTGTGATATATAAAAATATTGTTTAATAACTCCTGATCGGAAAGCAAGGCAGAGCCTACGACAAATAAAAACATAATTCCTAAATAGCGAAAGTATTTTGTCTTCACCAATTCATAAGCATTTCGTAATGATCGCTGCTTGTTCATCCTGTCACATCCCTTTTCCGTTGATCATATTATATGCGCCTTTTTGTAATATACGCCAAAGCAAGACTGTCAACCGCTTTCAGCCACGCATACTCTTTTTGGTACTGTGCTGGAGTATTATTCAACCTCTGCTTTGTTTACGTAATACTTGATTTTATCCGATAGTATTTGGTTGTAGATAAACCGCACACATCCGAAGGTCTTATCAAGCATTATCACTTGTTCACAATTCGGTATTATTCTAAACTTATAGGCTTTATTCAATGCTTCTCACCCCGACTCTCAATCTATTGTCCAATTCTATATTATTTCCGATCCATCCGATATTTCAACTGATTATACTATACACTCTTTGGCTTATTCTGTCTATTGCAAAATAAGTGCAATTCATCCCCTACTTTGAAAGTGGGAGAATTCTTGCTATATTAGGGTAAAATGAACAGAAAAAAAAGATGAATTACATCGTTTTGGATGTGACCACATCTTCTCGGGTTGATCCTTGTGCATAGCGCCGGAAATAGCGAGCCAGTTTGATTTTACTAACACAGGGAAAGCGTACAATCGTATTATTTTTTAATCCAATGATCAATTCATCATAATGTTTCCGGTTTTTTAACACCTGCCATTTATCAATATCCTCCCAGAATACGAGGTAACATTCATCCTTGTGAGAGTTTACATGGTAGAAAACAACAAAATCATCATAGAATTCCGCCAAGCAATCGCCACGGATAAATAAAATATTATATAACGAAAATGCGATCAAAAAAGTGCCGATGAAAAGACTCTTCACTGCGATAAGCACAACACCAAATGCCAGTACCGCAATAAAAAGATCGATTGGCTTGGTATTGATCGAGCCTAAGCGCCGATGTCCCTTGGGAAGGTTTCTGATTTTTAACATCTTACTGCGAACACTCAACTTTGTCACTCTCCTAATATACCTTATTATATTCTTTTTCCAACGCTTTTCAACATAATCACATAATTCCACTTAATTCTACATATATTGATGAGAGTACTGTGATCAAGAATGGATGATATTTTTTACCTGTCATAAAAAAATGGAATTTCATGAATATTTCCGCAAAATACTGTATAATGATAACTAGGATGGAGTGATTTTTTATGGAAGTACTCGATAACCTGATGTCATGGGGAAGTAATCAAGATTTTTTAAAGTATTCCCCGTTTACAACGATATGTACCATCATTGTCATGTTGGTAATCAGTCGTATATTGCACGTCTTGACAACTAAAATCATTGAGCATCGTTATCAGCATAAAAATATTAAATTTATCTTAAGAACCAAAGATGTCGTTATCGCGATCATTTGTGCCTATGCCATTTTGGATTTATTTCGTCCCTTCCAAACAATATTGAAAACAGTGTTAGCCAGTGGCGGTGTTTTGGCTGTCGTTATCGGCTTGGCGGCACAGGAGGCAGCCGGTAATTTTATCAACGGGCTGATGATTCTTATCTTCAAGCCGTTTAAAATCGGTGATTTGATTAAAATAAACAATGAAGAACTCATTGGCACCGTTATGGATATTTCCATTCGTCATACCGTCATTAAAACCTATGAAAACACAAGAATTGTAGTTCCTAACAGCGTGATTGACAAAGCGGTTTTGGAAAACGTGACTGCCGTCGGCAATCAAAAAGGTAATTTCCTGGAATTGCAAATCAGCTATGAAAGTGATTTGACCAAAGCAATGGAAATCATTCGCGATGAAGTGATGCGCCATCCCAATTATATGGATATTCGCACACCGGAAGACAAAGAAAAAGGTGTACCGCCGGTGATCATTCGCTTGGTGGACTTCGCCGAAAGCGGTCTTCGCTTAAAAACCACCATTTATTCCAAGGACAATGCCGAGGGTTATGCCATGATGTCGGATATTCGCATTGCGATCAAACAGCGTTTTGATGAGGAAGGCATTGAGATTCCTTATCCACATCACACAATCATCATGAAGCCATAAAAGATCCAAAAGAAAAGCGATGAAATTTTATCGCTTTTTTCGATTGCTAATTCTGCGTGAGGATTTTGCCTGAGAACCACCGCGATGACGATCATTTTTACGACTTTTGGAATTGGCATCGCGATGACGAGCTTGTGAATGCCCTCGCTTGGCAGTGTTTTTCTTTTCCTGTGCCTTTTTCCGCTTCGGTGCTTCATCAATCTGTATGGTTACTTCCTGACCGCGAATATGGGCACCTTGCATTTTTTCTAAAACCAAATCGACTTTGGCTGCATCGACATCTACCAGGGAGAAATTGGAACGAACATCAATACGTCCGATGGCTCCCGCTGAAATGCCCGTTTCTTCAATAATGGATGCGACAATATTGCCGGTTTGAATCCCGTGTGTTTTTCCGACATTCAAATTCAATTTCACGGCATCAAACTCTCTGCTGTAACGACGTACCGCATCACTGTCTTCAATATCAATCACTTCATTATGATAATTCATAGAGATTAGAGCACTGATTAAGTTTTCCACAGCGATTCCTTCTGCCAACAAATCATTAGCAATTTCCAATGAATCCTGATTAACTCCTTCGTTGCATGCACTTAACACTTCAATAATAAAGTTTTTGCGGTTGGCCGCTTCTAACTGTTGCGTTGTCGGTAACAAGCGTTTGGCAATATTGGTTTTCGTATCACGCATGACCTCCTTCAGATCACGAAATTGCTTCTTACCGGAAATTAAAGTAACGGCTTTGCCCTTTTTTCCGGCGCGGCCGGTTCTTCCAACGCGATGGATGTAATACTCATGATCCTGCGGCAAATCAAAGTTGATCACCAAGGAAATATTATCCACGTCAATACCGCGTGCCGCTACATCCGTCGCAATGAGAATCGGACATTTGCCGTCGCGAAACTGTCCCATCACGCGATCACGCTGAGCCTGTTTCATATCACCGTGTAAACCTACCGCTTTCAATCCATGATGATTTAATTCTTCGCTCAATTCATCCACCATGCGTTTGGTATTACAAAAGATCATGCATAATTCCGGATCATAATGATTGAGCAGAACTCGCAAAGCATTCACCTTTTTACCGCGGGGAACTTCATAATACATCTGTGCTACGGTATCAATCGTCCGCTGAGCACTCTTGATCTGTACTTTGATCGGATCTGTTTGGAATTCTTTCGTGATTTTTAAGATCGCATCCGGCATCGTAGCGGAAAATAAGATCGTCTGCGGATGCTTATCATCGGGCAATGCTTTCAATATTTCTTCAATATCTTCCTTAAAGCCCATATTTAACATTTCATCTGCTTCATCCAATATTACCATATCACACTCATGAAAGCGCAAAGTACGACGACGCAGATGATCCATAATTCTTCCCGGTGTTCCCACCACAATCGCACAACCGCGTTTTAACAGTTGAATCTGGCGATCAATCGGCTGACCTCCATATACCGGCGCAATTTTTATTCCCTCTTTATATTTAGAAAACTTGCGCAGTTCTGTCGCAACCTGCTCAACGAGTTCGCGGGTAGGGCAGATAATTAAAACTTTAGGGTGGCGATGAGATTCTTGAATCAATTCAATGGCAGGGATTCCAAATGCGGCAGTCTTTCCTGTGCCGGTATTGGATAATCCCAAGACGTCATGACCTTCCATGATCGCAGGAATCGCCGAAGCTTGAATCGGCGTTGCTTCCTCATATCCCATTTCTTCGACAGCCCGAATAATCATCGGACTGATAGGTAATTCATTAAATTTTGTCATTGTGACCTTCTTTCTGCATGAACATTGTCAATAGCCTATTAAGTTTAACACAGCGCTTATAGTACGTCAAATTGGTTGATACAAAGAAGGAAAAAAGTTTTATCACTTTCATCGTTCGACATATTTTTCATTTCAGATTGGATATACTATACTTGGCAAGAGATAATAGCTTGCCGATACGTAAATGAATCCCCTAAAACTATCCCTAATTTACGTATATCATTCTATCCCCTATAATATGGTGAAGGACGCATAATTTCCCCTATTTATGCGTCCTTTACTATATCGTAATATTAAATCGCACTCCTGAGAAGGCGATTTTATTTAAACTATTCTTCTTTCATTTTGCGCTTGTATAACAGATACCAGAGGATTTCCCCGGCCATCCAACTCATCCCATATACATCATGATGTTTGTGATATCTCCGGTTAATGCGCCGCCCATAATGTTGAAAACATCATCTTTGTCTTCAGTGTTCGCATCTTTTGGGATCTCCCCGCTGTTTTCCTTTTCTTTATCGCTTCTAAAATCATTGTGTCACAGGGGATTTCACCTTCCACATTATGCTGTATGTTTTGTTGTTTATGGAAATATACACAAAAATGACAATTCCCTCCGAATTGCGCAAACCATCGTATCGTGTTTCCATTTACTAGGATACTTCTTTCGGCGTTTGGTTCGTACCTTAAAATTTTTTCTTGAAAAAAGTAAGATTTAAATCGAGCATTGACTGACCGGTGTCAAGGCTTCAATCAGTTCCATATCCTTACCCAACTGTGGTGCTAACTCTACATATTTCGTAAACATTATCCCACCATCCGATTGATAGGCCGCATAAAAACAACTGCGAGCATCATAGATCACTTCATACGGATCTTGTTTTACCAATACGCAAGGGATATGAAGCTTAGAGCGAATACGATTACCGTTTTCAATTTGATCAATATACGCATACTCCGTACTCACATAAAATTCTTGATTCAACCACGGTGCCCGATATCGTCCTGCTTCTTTCCCATTCAGATATAAATCACCCTGGGTTATTTCCACATAGGCATCGGGAAAGGCTTTCTGCGCAGCTGCCTGTAATGCTTCCTCATCGAATATGCGAATTTCCATAGGATCACCTCCATGTTATTATATCACGAATTATAGATGTTCGAAGATCACAAAATCACATAATTCTCCATAATAGATTGAAATTCTTTTTAAACGTTTCTTGTATACTATGATCAAGGTAAGAGAAATAAGCACTTACCTTATATTTCTCCCTCTAAGTTTTCAAACTTTCTATCCTTTTCTCATTTCAGGCTCAGCCTGAAAAATTTGAAGCCTAGTGCTTCTGACATGAACTTCCATCATTCTGAAGTTCATGTTTTTTTTATCAATACCACGCCTATCAGATGTGGTATGTACCCGCCCTATAAGGATATTTTGCAGTAGAACCAAGAAGGTCCATTGAAGACTTGACAACCACAACACTTTCTTCGCCTATATTTTGGAATTATTATATGGTATTTACAAATATCGCTTGTATGTGATAATGTTTCCGTGTCTTTCATAGACAGCACATCTCCTATAATTTACTGTGATCGCCAAATAAAAGCGAGCTGCCAAAACAAATGCGTTTGATAGCTCGCTTACCTTTTTATAAACCGTTCACTTATTCTTCTTTCTCTGCTTCTTTTAAGAAACCATATTTATCCACTTTGTTTTTAAATGTATCATAGGAAACCGAACCGGTAAATACTCCCTTAATGACACCTTCCTGAACAAAGTATACCGTTGGCGTTCCTGCGACAACACCGATATACTGTTCCAGTTCTTCATATTCTGGATATGACTTCTCGCCTGTCTCTTCATCAATCGTCGGATCATCGTCCATATAAACCTCGGTAATACGAATATCGTAATTCTTTACCATCTCATCCAATACTTTTTGGAATTCTTCACAGGCGCCGCAAGTAGATTTACCAACCACCAAAATCATATCATCCTTGCTTTCAAATACCGCTATCGCCTCTTTGGCGCCGGCATGAACCACACCACTGGAATCAGGGAAGCATCCTGTCAAAGCTGCTAAGCATAATAGTAATGCTATCATTTTTTTCATCTCTGAAATCGCTCCTATCTTCTTTCTTCTCTATCATACACTATTTTCCATCAGATTTCAAAGGTTCCATGTAACAAACTATGAAACAGTATGCTTTTTTCACAAAAAAGGTTACTTTTGCGTTTCATCACCTGATGAATTGCTTCCATTCAGTGAATAATAGGGTGATATCTGTGGGATCTTCCCGTTCACAACCTGAACGATAATCGGTATTTCTGTACTCGTTTCCATTTCGGATGTACTCAATAAAGTAATGACTTGTGTTTTGACACTGATTTCCATATATATGCGTACCAAAGTATTGTTTAAGCCGTAGGGGGTGCTTTCCACTTTGATCTCTCCGGTCACATCATTCAATAGTTTCAAGCGGATCGGGATTCGCGGGCCCCAGTTGGCCAAAAAGGGAATTTTGGTCAGTAAGCCCAACGGGCATTCATATACCGCACCGTTTTTAAAATAAATTTCATCACCATCGGAATGTCCCTGATGGTTATCTTCCTCATCCAAGCTTTCATCAATTGTATCCAAAGCTGTATACAAAATCTGGTTTAAACGATAAGAATCATATTCAATCGAAACAATGGTACCATCTTCTAACGTTGTAGTATGAATCAATTCCTGCGGATCGTATTCCATATCCGTTAATACGGAATGGGTAATGTTATTGATCGCAAAAACAACATTTTGTTTCGCTATGGCCTGTAACCGCGGTTCCATATAAGTATTGAAAGAATGCACCCACCATACAAACAGCGCCACAACCAATCCCAACCCAAAAAAGATACGATTGCGGCGCCAGTGATGTTGCTTACGATGTGCTGTTTTCACAAAGACGCAATGCCTCTTTTCCTTTCATTTCCAATGTGACTCCATGGGCTCTTGCCGCATCATTCATTGCGATCACTTTAGCGTTCAGCATTGCCTGAAAACCATAACGATATTCACAAATGATGACGGACACCGGCAGTTCTTTGCGAAAGTAATTAATATCCAGCATATTTTGCGCCAATATGGTTTTTGTGGAAATAATCATATACAAAGGATAACCGGGCAGATGTAAATACATCCCAATAAATGACTTATCAAACAGTTGAAGGCTTTTCACTTCCACCATATACATTCCTCCATATTATATTGTATTAAAGTGATAGGCAAAAGTGACAAAAAACTGTGCTTTCGCACAGTCAAGCTTAAATTTTATTGAACTCATCCAACTTGGCAAACATATCCGCATCGGCAATGACAACCAAGTGATCACACGCATCAATGATATAATCCGCATCCGGGGACATCGACAGTTTTTTATCTTGGGGACGGCGAATGCCTAAAACATTGACGCCATAGCGACGGCGGGCATCCAATTCCTTCAAACTCTTACCAACCCAGGAAAGCGGTGTCTCTAATTCCACCATACTGTATTCATCATCAATGTCGATCATATCCACAATGTTATTGCTTAACAGACTTTTGGCAACCACGCGCCCCATTTCTTTTTCCGGACGAACGACACGATTGGCTCCGACTGATGAAAAAATCTGCATGTATCGTTTATTTTTTGCCTTGGCAACAACATAGGGTACTTCCAATTCTTTCAGATTGATAATGGCAAGTACCGTCTCCTCCAAGTGATTTCCCATACCTACGATGGCCACATCACAATCGGAAATTCCCGTTGCCCGGAGTTGTTCTAAATCAGTAATATCGCATTGCATGGCCTGCGTTACCATATCAGCCAAACGATTGACACATTTGATGTCGATATCCAGTGCCAAGACTTCACAATCATATTTACTTAAGGTTTTGGCTACCGTGGAGCCGAATACGCCCAACCCCAAAACCGCATATTGTTTTTTTGTCCGCTTCAATACTTTCATTTTGTTCTCCTTCCCTATCCGACGATAATGGTTCCGTTTGGATACGCGACAGCGTTATGCTGTTTTAAATTATGATGAGACACCAATGACATCACAAACGTAGTGATACCGATGCGTCCGACAAACATCAAAAGAATGATGATGATTTTGCCGCCCAAGCTCAATGAGGATGTGATGCCCAAAGTCAAACCGACCGTAGCCAACGCACTGGTTGCCTCAAATAGCAAATCAATAAATGCTTTGTCTTCCAAGATGCATAATAGAAAGACTCCGGTAATCAGTGTGAGCAGGTTGATAAAAAAGATACTCATTGCCCGCACAATAATCTCACGGGAAATCGAACGGCGAAACATAACGGTATGGATATGTCCGCGCAGATTGGCAATGATAAACAACACCAGGACAGCCAAGGTCGTTGTCTTAACGCCGCCTGCTGTACCTCCAGGAGAACCGCCGACAAACATCACCAAGATCATGAGGAATTTCGATGCCATTGTTAATTGTGCATAATTAACGCTCGCAAAACCGGCAGTTCTCAAGGTCACGGATTCAAATAACGAAGTCAAACCTTTTTCCCACCATTGAAACGAACCGATCGTTCCCTTATTTTGAAATTCCAATAAGAAAAGAAAAATAGCCGTTACCGCAATCAGCTCCATTGTCATAAATAACACGATTTTCGTATGGAGACTCAATGACTTTCGGAACTTCTCCAAGCTGATTTCCCGTTTGAGCCATAACTTAATTTTATCGCGCAAATCAAACCATACTGCGAATCCCAAGCCTCCCAATACAATCAAAGCCATCACGGGAATAATTACCAGGGGATCATGAACATAATCGATCAGGCTAACTGCGCCTAAATTATCAAATCCGGCATTACAGAAAGCGGAAACAGATACAAACAGTGCCTTAAACAAACCGCGCATAATCCCGAAATCGGGGATAAAACGCAGCGCCAGCACCACCATTCCACACCCCTCAAATAACAGTGTATATTTCAAAATATCCATCAAAAAACGATGCATATTAAATACTTGATCTTGATTCAACATTTCCTTCATCGCCATTTTTTCATGCATTGACAGCCGACTCTTCAGCAACAGGATAAATACCGCCATCAGCGTCATTAAACCCAGCCCGCCGATCTGGATTAACAACAAAATAACAGCCTGACCGAATATCGTAAACTCCTGCACGGTAACATTTACAACCAAGCCGGTCACACAAGTCGCACTGGTAGCCGTAAATAACGCATCAATGAGCGAATACATTTGATGATCTCGATGGGAAATCGGTAACATTAACAGTACTGTGCCCAATAAAATGACAAGCAAAAAACTCGCCGCAATTTTCTGTGCCGGAGTTAAATGCTTAAAGCCAAAGAAAGAATGTAAATACTGAACCATACGGAACCTTCTTTTCTATCCTTTGCATTCTGGTAAGAATCACTTTTCTTACCTTAACGCTACATCCTCTATTTTACTCGTTTTCAATGATTAATCAATCATAAATCAAGCAAACATATCAAAATTAATAAAAAAACTGTTTTATAGGGATGGCTTTTCCTTTTCAATATCAGCCTCATATACTTCTAACTGCAGTAATTGAGCCAAATGCAGATAAGCACGTCGCAGCGTCCGGCCTACCGTACTGAATGATATTTCCATTTCCCGGGCAATTTGTAAGTAGGCGGCATGCATCATATATTTCATGGAAATGCAGCGCTTTTCTTTTTGCGGCAGTAAGTCTATTGCACGAACTAAAAACGTCATATGTCGTAAAAGCTCTTGTTGCTTCTGCTTTTGATAATCCATCATATTCTCTTGGCGTCGCATCGCTTCAATGACGGGAGAAGTAAAAGTATGAAAAGCGTGATCATGAGGAACCGTTATCACACTTCTTGTATAAGAAATAAAATCCATCAGATCATTGGAATCTTCCACCATATGATGGTCTTGACCTAACATCCAAGCATTCTTTGCTAAAAACTGTAATTGTAGTTTTACCGCTTGAATCGTTGCCTTTTCATTCATTACTCGCTTTTCATCATTGCACATCACTTCTGCCTCCCTATTATTGTCTTCCCTTTTATATACACGACAATAAGCAGTTTCCCAAAAGTTTTTGCGCTTTTTTTCAATCAAGATCAATTCTTTGATAAAAGTGAAGTAAGCCGAAATTGTTTTTCTCTGCCGATATTGAAAAAAGCATTCTAACTCATAAGTTAAAATGCTGTTTTTTCGATGGTGGTTCCTCCCAGAATTGAACTGGGGACACAAGGATTTTCAGTCCTTTGCTCTACCAACTGAGCTAAGGAACCATTTGGTTGCGGGGGAAGGATTTGAACCAACGACCTCCGGGTTATGAGCCCGACGAGCTACCAGACTGCTCTACCCCGCGATGTTTTAACAATTCTCGATTTTTCTGTTTCATAAAATGGCGGAGGAACTGGGATTCGAACCCAGGCGCCGGTTTCCCGACCTACCGGTT